>CAZXZF010000195.1:1505-5464 GCA_964645095.1 uncultured Desulfocurvus sp.
CAAGCAGTAGCCGCCAGACGCCCTGCCCGCCCTACTTCCTGGGCTTGGTCGCGGAGACCACGTCCCCGGCGGCGCGGCCTGGGGCCACCTTGCCCTGCCCGCCTTGCCCTGCCCGCCTTGCCCTGCCCGCCTTGCAGTAGTCCCGCCCTACTTCCTCGGCTTCGTCGCGGAAACCACGTCCCCGGCGGCGCGGCCAGGGGCCACCTTGCCCTGGTAGATGAGCTGCGTCTCGGCCACGCCCTCCTGGGCGTCCCGCTTGCCGCGCTCCTGCCAGAGCCACAGGTGCCCGTCGCGGGTGTCCACGATGAGCACCTTGGGCGGATAGAGGTTGTTGTCGCCGCTCTGCACCACCACGGGCCTGTAGCGCCGGACCTCCTCGGCCTGGGCCGGGGCGGCCAGAACCAGGAAGGCCACGCTAAAGGCCAGGGCCAGGGCCAGGTTCAGGGTTGCATTCAGGGCCGGGAGTCGGGGGAAACGGGCGCGGATTCTCATGCGTCCTCCAGGGTTGCGCGCGCCAGCAGAACGCGTGGCGCGTCTCTTCTGATCCTGCTCCAGCCTTGCCAAACATTTTGCCTGGGCGCAAGGTGCGCCCCGGTTCTGGACCGCTGCCCGGCCCCAAGCCCTGTCCCCCTGTTCCTGTCCCCATTTCCTGTCCCCCATTTCCTGTCCCCCATTTCCTGTCCAATGTCGGCAAATGTTGCCAGAAGCCTGGGCTTCAGGCATAGTCCATCCCAATGACGCCCGCATCCCCCCTTCTCCGGGCCTGGGAGGAACGAGATGTCCGCACACATGAGCCACCGGACCCGCCAGCGGGCAGCAGGCATGACCGTGCTGGCGCTTTTTTGGGCAGCCGCCCTGGTCGCCGTGATTGTGCTGGCCGGGACAACGGCCATGACGGCCAGGCCAGCCCTGGCGGCAGAGGCCAGCGCCCATCCCAAACCCTCGGAAGACCAGCTCATCCGCTCGGGCTACCGCTTTGCCGGAGAAAAATTCGAGGACAAGTTCCCGGAGCTCCCCGGCGACGAGACCAACATCCGCATCTTCAAGAAGGGCCAGGAGGTCCTGGGCCTGTACATCCTGCCCAGCGGGCAGGTCTACGGCTATGCCGTCAAGGTGGGCAACCAGCCGCTCACCGCCTTTATCGACGAGTACAACACCGGCTTCTGCCAGAAGGACTATGGCGACGGCGAGAGCTTCCGCATCGATTTCCCGTCCTACCGGCTGGAGCCGGGCTATACTTCGGGCCGAAAGGGCTCTCTCCTAAAGAAATAACCCCAGCCGCCCCAGTCCCAGGCACATCCCCAAGGAGGCCCCCATGCGCAACCGCTCCCTGCCCCTGACCACCCTGCCCCTGGCGGCCCTGCCCCTGACAGCCATGGTCGTCCTCGCCCTTCTGCTCGGCCTGTTCTGCTCCACACCCCGGCAGGCGCTGGCCCAGGCTGACGGAGCCGCGCCCACCACCCTGGCCGTGCTGCCCTTTGAGAACAACGCCGTCACGGACCACCAATCCTACGCCCCCCTGGCCCAGGGCCTGGCGGCCATGCTCATCACCGACCTCAAGCTGGCCGGGACCAGCCTCAAGGTCATCGAGCGCGCCCAGATCGCGGCCCTGCTGAAGGAGATCGCCCTGGGCCAGAGCGGCATGCTGGACGCGGGCACGGCCGTGCAGGCGGGCCGCCTGCTGGGGGCGCAGGCCATCGCCTTCGGCTCCTTCATGGTGCTCGGCAACGACCTGCGCCTGGACGCGCGCATCATCCGGGTGGAGACCAGCGAGTGCATCCTGGCCTCGTCCATCATGGGCAAAAAGGACGAGTTCATGAAGCTGGAGCGCCAGCTGGCCGAGAAGATCGCCGCCAGCCTCATGACCACCCTGGCCTCGGCCCCACCCCCGGCTTCGGGCCCGGCCGCGCGCGGCGGCATGGACGCGGCGCTCTTGTACTCGCGCGCGCTGGAGGCCCTGGACAAGGGCGACAAGGCCGAGGCCGAGCGCCTCTTTGCCGAGACCGTGGCCGCGGACCCGGCCTACAGGCGCCAGGTGGACGGGGTGCTGGGCGCGCCCAGGTAGCCGCCCCTGCGCTGCGACGACACGACGCACAGCACAACACACAACGCACAGCACAACACACGACGCCGTCAC
Source organism: uncultured Desulfocurvus sp. (assembly GCA_964645095.1). GTDB lineage: Bacteria > Desulfobacterota > Desulfovibrionia > Desulfovibrionales > Desulfovibrionaceae > Humidesulfovibrio. The sequence goes on from CAZXZF010000195.1 coordinate 3,643, forward strand.
GCCACAAGGCCAAGGCCCCGCCGGAGCGCATCCGGCAGGGCCTTTTTCGTTGGACTTGTCGTTGGACTTGTCGTCGGACTTGTCGTTGGACTTGTCGTCGGCATTCACCTGGATATTGGCTCTGGAGCTGGCTTTCCAGCCGGACTGGCCGTTGTACTTGTCGTCGGACTTGTCGTCGGGCTTGTCGTCGGACTTGTCGTCGGGCTTGTCGTCGGGCTTGTCGTCGAGTTTGTCGCGCAGGCCGCCACTGGCCGAACTATTCTCCGACCCCAGGCAGCCTGCCCCGGATGTCCGCCTACTTGACCCGGAGGTCCACCTGCTCGGCCGCGAAGTCCTGCACAAAGATCCTGCGCCTGCCGCCCAGCGGCTGGTTGTCCACGGCCACGGCCAGGTCCTCGCCGCTGCCGCCGAAGAGCAGGTCGAGCACCAGCAGGCCGCTCTGCTTGTTGAAGCGGTCGGTGCTGACCTGGGTCACGCGGGGGGTCTTTTCCAGGGCCGCGACCAGCGCCCCGTATATGCCCATGTCCCTGACCCCGGTGGCGAAGACGCGCACGGCCCCGCCCTCGCTGCCGGCCTTGGCCGCCTGGGCCGCGAGGGTGGGCGCCACAAAGCCGTCCACGGTCTCGCGCGCGGCCTGGGCCAGGGCCTTCTGCGCGCCGTTCAGCGCGCTGATGTGGGCGGCGCTCGCGGTCTTCACCGTGGCCCCCACGATCTGCCCGGTCTGGGCGCTGATGATCTTGAGCTGGATGTTGGCCTGGATGGACTTCATGCCCGCGCCGGGCATGATCTCGCCCACGTCCTGGATGACGGCCTTGCCCACCAGCACGTACCTGGCCCCGAACATGGTGCCCAGCTGCCTGGCCGCGTCGTTGTTGCCGGAAAGCGCCAGCCGGGCCTGGCCCATCTGGTTGGCGGCCTCAAGCGCGCTCTTGTCGATGAGCGGGTAGCCCTTTTCGCTGAGCTTGGCGATGAGCTCGTTCTCGGCCATGTTCATGCCCTTCACCGGGCAGTCCAGGCAGTCCTCCTGCAACAAAAACATGAGCTTGGGCGGGCGGGCAGCGACGGCCTTGAGCGGCGGCGGCTTGAGGGCGGCCGGGGCTGTGCTGGCCTGGGCAGCCGGGCCAGCCGCTGCGGGCGAAGCCCCCTTGCTGCGCTCCATCTGGCGCTTGAGGTCGGCGATCTCCTGGCGCTCGCGCTCGATCTTGGCCCATTCCTCGCTCACGGCCTTGTCCGCCGGGCCTTCGGCCGCTCCGCCGCCCTGGAAGAAGAAGTCGCCGGTGAGCGAGGACGACTGCCAGGGCACCTGCCGCTTGCCGGTCTCGCGCATGACGGACACGCGGACCTTCTTGAGCACCTTGTCCACCTCCAGGTTGGGGGTGGGCATGTACTCGAGCATGTACTTGGTGAACACGCCGTTCTTGCCGTCGCCGTCGGCGGCGGTGTCGCCCGGGGCCGTGGCGTAGGCGATGAAGGTGCCGGTGGGCGCGTCCATGCGCGCCAGGCCCTTGACCCCGGAGCGGTAGCTGCGGGCAAAGGGGTTGTCGCGGCAGGCGTCGAGGATGACGATGTTCAGCTGGTTGCCTGCGGTGTGCATGGCGTCGAGCACTCTTCCCGCGTCCACGCACTCGTACTTGACGTCGGACTCCTGGGTGATCTTCGCGCCCACGGGCACCAGGTAGTTGGTGCCGGCCACCTGCATGCCGTGCCCGGCGTAGAAGAACAGGCCCACGGTCTCCTTGCCGAGCCTGCCCTGGAAGGTGCGGATGGCGTTCTCCATCTGCTTCTGGTTGGCGTTGAGCTGGCTGATGACCTCAAAGCCCAT
>CAZXZF010000196.1:0-5460 GCA_964645095.1 uncultured Desulfocurvus sp.
ACCGGGGTCCAGGGGCGGAGCCCCTGGTGCTGCTCGGCGGGGCGGAGCCCCTGGTGCTGCTCGGCGGGGCAGAGCCCCTGGCGAGCGGAGGGTTATCCCGCCAGCCCCAGCAGCCACACGGCCAGGGGCGCGAAGGCGGCGGTGAGGATGCCCGCCAGGATCATGGCCAGCCCGGCCATGGCGCCCTGCTGTTCGCCCTCCATGAGCGCCGTGGCCGTGCCCTGGCCGTGGGACACGGTGCCCAGCGCCAGCCCGCGCGCGACGGGGTGGCTGACGCGCGCCAGGGTCAACAGCCAGCCGCCGATGAGCGAGCCCAGCGTGCCTGTGGCCACCACGAAGGCCGCGGCCAGTGGCGGGATGCCGCCGTAAATCTGGGCGATCTCCACGGCAAAGGGGATGGTCACGCCCTTGGGCAGGATGGACATGACCACGTCCTGCGGCAGTCCGCCCATTTTTGCGATGAACGAGGCCGTGAGCATGGCCAAAAACGAGCCCGCGGCCACGCAGCCCACGAGGGCCGCGCCGAAGCGGCGCAGCAGCTCGCGGTGGCGGTAGAGCGGCACGGCCAGGCCCACGGTGGCCGGGCCGAGCAGCAGGGTCATGATGTTCTTGGCCGGCACATAGTCGCTGTAGGGGATGCGCAGGGCCACGAGCACCCCGATGACCAGGGCGGCGCTCAGGGCCACCACGTTCAGCAGCGGGTGCCGGTAGCGCAGGTAGAGCTTGCGGGTGCCGAGATAGGCCGCCAGGGTCAGGGCGATGCAGAAGATCGTGGTGCCCATCAGCCGCGCTCCCGGTTCAGGAACTGCGAGAGCCGCCCCACGGCCAGCAGCGGCAGCACGGCGCTGAGGACGATGGCCGTGAGCAGGGTCAGGCCGTAGTCGTAGAAGACCCCGCCCCATTCCATGAGCCCCACGGCCACGGCCGCGAAGAAGAACACCAGGTGCTTGAGCAGGAAGTCCGTGGCCAGCTCCACGTGCCGGACCTTGAGCACCCCGGTGCAGAGCAGGGTGAACAGGAGGACGACGCCCACCACGTTGCCCGGAATGGGCACGCCCGTCACGGTGACGAGCCAGGTGCTGCCCCAGTAGATGGCCCAGAGGATGGCCAGCTGGCCGAGAGCTTTCACGGTTTCTGTCATTGCCTTTCCTGTTGGTGGAGGGTGCGCTGCCTGTGCCTGGTTTCAGCCTGGGCTGCGTTGCAGCGAAACGCGGCAGCCGGATGCCCGGAGCAGGGGGCTGGGGTCGGAGAGCTGCATGCCCCGGTGCGCGGCCACGATGAAGCCCTCGGTCACGGCGTGGTCCAGAAAGGCGCAGACGCGGCGCATGGAAGACTCCTTGGCTGAAGTTGTGCCGGGGGGCCGCCTCGTTGCGGCGGCGGGTGCACTCAGGCTGCTTAGGGCGTGGCCGCGATTTCCGCAAGACCGGAGCGTTCGCCCGCCGCCGCGCCAGTTTTGGACAGCCGCGGAATTTCCAGGTATGACTTGCGCCCATGTCCCATATCGTCAGCGTCACCGATCTCACCCAGGCCCTCAAGGATGTCCTCGAAGCCGAGTTCCCCTTTGTCTGGGTGCGCGGGCAGGTGACCAACCTCGCGCGTCCGGCCTCGGGGCACATGTATTTCACCCTGTCCGATCCGGGCGCGGCGCTCTCCGTGGTCTGGTTCAAGAACAGCCAGGGCCGCGGGAGCAGGGGCCGGGGCGGCGCGGACAGCGCGGACAGGGCGGAGCGGATCGACCCGCTCACCGGCGAGGTGCTGGAGCCCGGGCGCGACGTGGCGGCCAACCTGTCCGACGGCCAGGAGGTGCTGGTGGCCGGGCGCGTGACGGTCTACGCCGCGCGCGGGGCCTACCAGCTGGTGGCCGAGCTGGTGCAGCCAAGCGGCGTCAGCGACCTCGCCCTGGCCTTTGAGGCCCTGAAGCGCACGCTGGAGGGCAAGGGCTATTTCGACGAGGCGCGCAAGAAGCCCGTCCCGCCGAGCCCGGCCCGGGTGGCGCTCATCACCTCGCCCCAGGGCGCGGCGGTGCGCGACTTCCTGCGGCTGGCGGCGGAGCGCGGCACGGGCGCGCAAATACGGATTTTCCCCACCCTGGTGCAGGGCGATGCGGCCCCGGCGCAGATCGCCGCCCAACTCGACGCGGTGAATGTGGGGGGCTGGGCCGACGTCATCGCGCTGATCCGGGGCGGCGGCAGCCTGGAGGACCTCTGGGCCTTCAACACGGAAGCTGTGGCCGAGGCCATGTTCCGCTCCAGGCTCCCGGTGGTCACGGGCGTGGGCCACGAACCCGACGTGACCATCGCCGACTTTGTGGCCGACAAACGCTTTTCCACGCCCTCGGCCGTGGCCTCCGGGCTCTGGCCCCTGCGCGTGGACCTCATGCAGGCCGTGGACGGCCTGGAGGCCGATCTGGCGCGGGCCTTTTTGGCCTTCATGGAGCGCAAGGGCGCGCAGCTTTCCGAGCTCCGGCGCGGCCTGTCCTGGCTCTCGCCGGTCAAGCGCCTGACGCGGCTGGACGAGGCCTGGCTTGATGCCTCGCAACGGCTGGCAACGGCTGGCGGGCGCATGCTCGACGCGCGCCGGGAGCGCCTGGCCGCCTCCGTGCGCGGCCTGTCCCGCGCCTTTGGCGTGGCTGATGTCGAAGCGCGCAGGGCGCAGGCGCAGGCGCTCATTGAGCGCGCCAACCTGGCCGCAGCCGCGGCCCTGACCAGGGCCGAGGGCCAGGTGCAGGTGCTGGCCGCGCGGCTGGCCGGGCTCGACCCCGAGGGGCCGCTGGCGCGCGGGTACAGCCTGGTGCGCATCGAGCGCACTGGCCGGTTCCTGCGCTCCGCAGCGGACGTTGCGCCCGGCGATTGCCTGGGCGTGCGCACGGCGGATGGCGAAGTGGCGGCTGTGGTGGCGGGGCAGGGTGACGCAGCGGGCGGTCAACCTGGAGGTCCTTCTGGCGACAGATTTGGCGACCAGCTTGGCGGCCAACCGTGCGGCCAATCCGGCGGCAAGCCGTGATGCGTCGGATGTTCCTGCTGCTGGCGCTGTGCCTGCTGCCCAGCCTAGCCCTGGGGGCCAAGGCCGAGACGTCCACCAGGACCGCTGCAAAAGCTGCGGTCAACTCGCCAGTAAAATCAGCACGGCAATCGGCTTCCAAGACTGTGGCCCAGGCCGGTCCGGTGCTGGAATGTCCGGATTCCGTGGGCCTGGGCGAGGCCTTTGTGTTGCGCCTGCGCAGCCCCAAGCCCCTCAAGAACGTCAGCCTGACCTGGCTGGCGCGGCAGGCCAGCCTCACGGGCCGGATGGTCACCGGCGGGCCCGGCGGCTGGGAGGCCGTGGTCCTGCTCGGCTCGGACGTGGGCAACACCGCCCTGGGCCGCCACGAGTTGGTGGTCCGCGTTGGCGGCGCGGGCGGCCCTGGCAATCGTGGTCTGCTGCGCAAGGCCGTAAGCGTGCTCCCGGTCAAGCGCCCGGTGGAGAGCCTGACCCTGGACGAGGCCATGGTCAACCCGCCTGCGGAGGCCTATCCGCGCATCCTGGCCGAGCGCAAGCTGATGCAGAAACTCTTGCTGGGCACCTTGTCGCGCGCGGCCAGGGCAGGAACGGACGGGCGCCTCTGGTCCCTGCCCCTGGCGCGGCCCGTGCCGGGTGCGGTGTCGAGCAGCTACGGCATCGGGCGGATACTCAACGGCCAGCCCCACGCCCCGCACCGGGGGCTGGACATGGAGGCCGAAACGGGCCAGCCTGTGCTGGCCGCAGCGGACGGGCTGGTGCTCTTCTCCGGCGAGCTCTACTACGCCGGGAACGCGGTGTATGTGGACCACGGACAGGGGCTCATCACCTCGTATTTCCACCTTTCCGGGCGGCGCGTGGAAACCGGGAGTCGCGTTGCGCGCGGACAACTGGTGGGTCTTGCGGGTGATACGGGCCGCAGCACGCGTTCGCATCTGCATTTCGGCGTCTGGGCCCTCGGGCGGCATGTGGACCCCGAGCCGCTCTTTCTGTATGATCCCCTCCCATAAGGCTGCGAGGGCAGCCACAGGAGCGTTGATGGCCAAGGATAAGCCCACCACCAAGGACAAGGACAGTTTCGAGAAGCGCCTGGAGCGCTTGCGCGGCATCGTGGACGCCCTGGAGCGCGGCGACCAGCCCCTGGAACAGGGACTGGCCCTGTACAAGGAGGGGCTCGTGCTGGCCGGGGACTGCGGCCGCCAGCTGGAGAGCGCCAAGAACGAGGTCAAGCTCGTGCAGGAGGGCCTGCTCAAGGAATTTGCCGCCCTGGACAACGGGGCGGACATCCCCGGAGGCGACGGCCAATGAGCGCCGCATCTGCTCCTGTGGACGTCAAGGCGGCCTTGGCCAAACGCGCAGCCGAGATCGAGGCCTATCTCGCCGACTGCCTGCAGGGCCGGGACATTCCGCAGCGCCTGCTTGAGAGCATGGAGTACAGCCTGCACGCCGGGGGCAAGCGCCTGCGGCCCGTGCTGGCGCTGTCCTTCGTGCGGCTCCTGGCCGGGACGGGAACGGGCCTGGGCAGGCGGGTTCTGCCCTTTGCCAGCGCCCTTGAGTTCATCCACACCTATTCGCTCATCCACGATGACCTGCCGGCCATGGACAACGACGACCTGCGCCGGGGCAAGCCCTCCAACCACAAGAAATTTGACGAGGCCACGGCCATCCTGGCGGGCGACGGCCTGCTCACCGAGGCCTTCAGCCTGATGCTCTCCTGCATGGACGAGGGGGCTGTCCCGGCGGAGCGCGTGGCCCGCGCGGCCCAGGCCGTGGCCGTGGCCGCTGGCGCGGGCGGCATGGTCGGCGGCCAGGCCCTGGACATGGAGTTCACCGCCAAGCCGGGCGTCAGCTTTGAGGAGCTGCGCGGCATGCACGCCATGAAGACCGGCGCGCTCATCACCGTGGCCTGCGTGGCCGGGGCCGTGCTGGCCGGGGCCAAGCTCATTGATGTGCGCCGCGCGCGCGAGTACGGCAGCGCCGTGGGCCAGGCCTTCCAGATCGCCGACGACATCCTGGACGTGACGGGCGACACGGCCACCCTGGGCAAGCCCGCAGGCAGCGACGAGCGCCAGGGCAAGACCACCTATCCGTCTCTCCTGGGCCTCCCCGAGAGCCGCCGCCTGGCCGCTGAGCGCGCCAGCGTGGCCGTGGAGAGCCTGGAACCCTACGCCGGCGAAGAGGCGGACTTCCTGCGCGCCCTGGCCCGGTACATCGTGGAACGGGTCCATTGATTGCCCTGGCTGATCGCCCTGGCGACCGCCCCGATGATCCTTCCGATGACCCCGCGCCCATTGCGCCGAAGGAATGCTGCACGTGACTGATATTCTTCCAACTTCAATCCTTGCGCGGGTGGCCCGCCCGGCTGACGTGGCCCGCATGAGCCTGGACGAGCTGGCGCTTCTGGCCGTGGACCTGCGCCGGGTGATCATCGACCAGTGCTCCGAGGGCGGCGGGCACCTGGCC
>CAZXZF010000197.1:0-5456 GCA_964645095.1 uncultured Desulfocurvus sp.
ACGGCATCGCCGCCCCGCGCGACGCCATCCGCATCGCCGGGCGCATCCTGGAGGATGTGCGCCACCCGGTGCAGGTGGGCGGCCGCGACATCCACACCTCGGCCTCCATCGGCATCGTCTTTTCCACCGGGGAGTATGCGAACACCGACGACCTGCTGCGCGACGCGGACATCGCCATGTACCGCGCCAAGGACCTGGGCCGCGGCCGCTACAAGGTCTTCCACTCCGGCCTGCGGGAGAGGGCCATGCGCCACATGACCCTGGAGACCGAGCTGCGCCTGGCCGTGGACCAGAGGCATTTCGAGCTCCACTACCAGCCCATCGTGGACATGAAGAGCGGGACGCTGACCGGGCTGGAGGCGTTGCTGCGCTGGCGGCACGGGACGCGCGGGCTTTTGCCCCCCTCGGCTTTTCTGGCCGCGGCCGAGGAGTGCGGGCTCATGCTGCCGCTCGGCCAATGGGTGCTCACCCAGGCCTGCGCGGACGCCGCGAGCTGGCAGAAGCTTGTTCCCGGCGCAGCGCCCCTGCCCCTGCACATAAACATCTCCGGGCGGCAGTTCAGCCAGGGCGATCTGGCCGAGTCCCTGGCCCAGGCCATGGCCGCTGCTGGCGTGGCCCCGGGCAGCGTCCTGGTGGAGATCACCGAGAGCGAACTCATGCACGACCCGCGCACGGCCGCGCGGCGGCTCTGGCAACTGCGCGGGAACGGGGTGCGCGTGGCCCTGGACGACTTCGGCACCGGCTACTCCTCGCTCTTCTCCCTGCAACAGTACCCCATCGACGCCCTCAAGGTGGACATGCGCTTCGTGGCGGGCATGGAGCAGGGGCGGCAAAGCCTGCGCATCGTGCAGGCCATAGTGTCGCTGGCCTCGGGCCTGGGCATGGGTGTGGTGGCCGAGGGCGTGGAGACCGCTGCGCAGCGCGAGCAGCTCCTGGCCCTGGGCTGCACCCTGGGGCAGGGGCATGTCTTTGCCCGGCCCCTGCCCCTGGCCGAGGTTTTGGAACTGGTGCGCAGGAATTCCGTCGAGCTGCCGGAAGGCTAGGCGGCGGGAGCCTTGGGGTCGGCCACGGGCAGGCGCACCACCAGGGTGGTGGCATCGGGCTCCGAGGTGTCGAGTTCGATGCTGCCGTTTAAGGCGCGCACCATGAGCCGGGCCGAATAGGTGCCCAGGCCCGTGCCGTGGGCCTTGCCCGAGGTGGCGTACTTCTCGAAGAAGCGCTCGCGGATGTCTGGCGGCACGGCGCCCGTGTTGTGCAGCGCGGCCACGGCAAAGCCTTCCTCGACCCTGAGGCGCACCAGGATCTCCCCGCCCTGGGGCGAGGCCTCGGCGGCGTTTTTCAGCAGGTTCACGAACACCGTGTCCACGAGCCTGCGCTCGCCCAGCACCATGAGCGGCCTGTCAATCTGCCCGTCAATCGGCGGCCCGGCGGCTTCCTGTTCCACGCGCAGGGAGAGCTCCTTGCCGTCAATCAGGGGCCGCAGCTCCGACCGGAGCGCCTCGATCGCCGCGCAAAGGTCCAACGGCGCAGGCGTCAGGGCGTACTGGCCGGTTTCCATGGCCCGCAGGTCGAGCGACAGGCTGATGAGCCCGTACATGCGCTTGGCCAGGGCGCGCAGCTCCGCCAGCACGTGGGTCTGCTCGGCGTTGAGCGGTCCGAGCATCTCCAGGAGTTCGGCCGCGTTGCCCATGGCCCCAAGGGGGCTCTTCAGGTCGTGGCGGATGACCTTCTCCACGTCCTCGCGCATGGCCTCGGCCTTCTTGCGTTCGCCGATGTCGGAGAGCGCCCCCAGGTAGCCGATGATGCGGCTGGCGGCGTCGCGCATGGGTCGCATGAGCACCGAGACCCAGGCGAGCGCCCCGCGCGGGGTGCGCAGGCGCACCTCGGCCGAGAACTCGCGCCGCGCGGACAGGGCCGCGTGCCAGCCGCGCACGAACTCCTGGCGGTCGTCCGGGTGGATGCTGGCCAGCCAGTCCGTGCCCAGGAGCTGTTCCAGGGGCCTGCCGGCCAGGCGCAGCATGCGCTCGTTGGCGAAGGTCAGCCGGCCCTTGGGGTCGGTCTCGAACACGCCCACAGGGGACTGGTGCACCAGCACGGAATAGCGCCGTTCGCTCTCGCGCAGGGCGATCTCGCCGGTTTTCTGGCTGGTGATGTCGCGGCCCATGCTGACCACGCCCAGGCAGCCGCCCTGGTCGTCGATGACCGGGGTCTTGACCACGTTGACCCAGGTGTCGCGGCCGTCCCGCTTGATGCGCTGGGTGAAGTTCACCGGCCCCCGCGTGTCCATGGCCAGCTGCCTGGTGGACTGCTGGATGTTCAGCTCCTCGGGCTCGAAGGCGGCCGAGAGCGGCTGGCCGAGGAGGGCCACGCGCTGCCTGCCCACCAGCTCGCAGAAGGCCGGGTTGACCTCGCGCAGCAGGCCCGGGGCGTCGGTGACGTAGATGGCGTCCTGGGCGGACTCCAGCGTGGCCCGCAGCATGCCCTCGGACTGGCGCAGGGCGGCCTCGGCCACGCGCTCCTCGGTGATGTCGCGGGTGATGAAGACCACGCCCAGGCAGTCGCCCTGGCCGTCCAGCACCGGGGCCTTGTGCACGCTGAGCATGCGCGGCCCCTCGGGGCTGTCGTAAATGCTCTCGTAGACCACGGCCGCGCGCTCGTTCAGGACCCTGCGGTCGCTCTCCAGGTGCAGGGCGTTCTTGCGGCGGTCGAAGAAGTCTCCGCTCTTGCGCCCCAGCACGTCCTTGCAGGCGTGCCCCAGCAGATGGCAGAAGGCCGGGTTGGCCTCGCGGTAGATGTGGTTCTTGTCCTTGAAGCCGATGCCGTCGCCTGCGGAATCCAGGATGGCCCGCAGCAGGCTCTCGCGTTCGCGCAGGGCGCCCTCGGCCTGGATGCGCGTGGTGATGTCGTGGACGATGATGAACACGCTTTCGCGGCCGCCGGGCAGGGTCAGGAGCGTGGAATGGATCTCCACGTCGCGCACCTCTCCGCTCTTCAGGCGGTGGCGGCTCAAGACATGCCCGCCCCCGCTCTTGCGGATGCCCGCGAGGATGCTTTCGATTTTGCGCAGGGGCAGGGTGGACACGGTCACCAGGGGCTGGCCCACCAGCTCCGCCCGCGGGATGCCGTAGAAGGCGCAGGCCGCCGGGTTGGCGTCCTGGATGACCGCGGTCTGGGGGTCGAGCAGGTACATGACCGCCAGGCTGGCCTCAAAGGCCGTCTTGAACACGCTTGCGCTGGCCGGGATGGTCTCCGGCGCGGTTGGCGGGGTTGTGTCCGGCGTCATTTTTGCGCACATGGATTCTGGTGCTCCATGAACTCCGATACCCGCCCGGCAGCATTCTGTAAAGGGCTTCAGGCGATTACGCCGCCCGCTCGGCCCCGCTCGGCCCGGCTCGGCCTTGCTCGAGTCGTTCAGCCGGCCTTGCGCAGGGTGGCGGAATAGAAGAACTCGCCCGTCGGGATCTCCGGCCCGGTGGCCCAGGTTCCGGCCAGGCGCGCTGCGGGCTCGGACTCCAAAAAGCGCGACACCTGGCCCTGGTTCTCGTCCGGGTTGATGGTGCAGGTGACGTAGAAGAGCGTGCCGCCCGGGGCCAGGGTCTCGAAGGCCTGGCGCAGCATGGCCGCCTGGGTGCGCACGAGGTTGGCGGCGTCGCCTGGCGTGCGCTTCCACTTGATGTCCGGGCGGCGCGAGAGGGTGCCCAGGCCCGTGCACGGCGCGTCGAGCAGGATGCTTGCGGGCCGCAGGCCGCCTGGGAGCGCGCCTTCCGGAAATTGCGGGGGTTCGTCGGCCCGGGCGCGGAAGACCACCAGCCGTCCGTCCTCGGCAAAGGGCGCCAGCTCGCGCGCCAGGGCCTTGAGCCGGCCCTGGTGGGTGTCGCTGGCCAGCACCGGGGAGAGCCCGGCCTCCAGGAGCAGCCGGGTCTTGCCGCCGCGTCCGGCGCAGGCGTCCCAGACCGGGGTCTGCCAGCTTGCGGGGGCCAGGGCGGCCAGCGCCTCGCGCGCGGCGAAGCCCTGGCGGTACAGGGCGGACAACTCCTCCGGGGTCAGGGCGAGGTCGGTGGCCAGGGTTGTGAGCGAGGTGCCGGACTCGAAGGCCAGGCCCAGGCCGGAGCGGCCCAGGCAGGCCGGATGGGCGGCCAGGCGGTCCACAAGACTGGCGGCCAGGGTTTCGGCCTCCTGCGCGCCGGGCGCAAGGGCGGTGGAGTCCACGGCCAGGCCCACGGCGGGCGGGCGGGCCTGGGCCTTGAGGTAGCGGGCCACGTCCTCGCGCGGATATTCCCGCAGCCACAGGCCGATGATCCACTCCGGGCAGGAGTAGAAGCGCGACAGGGCCTCGACCTCGTCCTTGGCATTCTCGCGGTACGGGGTGATGGTGCGCGCGCTCTGGGCCATGTCGGCCACCTTGCGCAGCACCGCGTTGAACAGCCCGGCCAGGTGCGCGCGGGTGTAGCCCTTGGCCCAGTCCACGGCCCAGTTCACGCTGGCGTAGGCGGGCACGCGGTCCAGATGGATTATTTCGTGGGCCGCCAGCCCCAGGGCCAGCATGGCCTCGTCCGGCAGCCTGCGCTTGGGGTCCAGGAAGCGCGCGAGCAGGGCCTCGGAACGGCCCTTGAGGCGGCAGTAGCCGTAGACGAGCTCGGTCACCAGCCCGGCGTCGCGGTCGGAGAGCGGGTCGGCCATGAGGGCCGTGTCCAGCGCGGCCTGGAGGTCGCGGCCCTCAAGCAGGCAGGAGGCCAGGCAGTCGAGCGCGGCGGCGCGGGCCGGAGGCAGGGCGGTCAAGGTCGTGCCCTAGCGCCTGCGGCGGCGGCCCTGGCCGGAAGGACCGGGCTGGCCTTCACCGCTGCCGCCAGATCCGCCGCCAGATCCACCTGAACCACCGCCGGACGTGCCGCGGCCACCGCCGCCGGACGGGCCACGGCCGCCGCCGCTGGACGAGCCGCGACCGCTACCGGAATGACCACCGGAATGACCACCGGAATGACCGCCGGAATGACCGCCGGGCTGGCCGCCGTGATGCCCGCCGGACGGGGCTTCGGGCCTGCGCGGCTCGGCCGCCCGGCCATCAGGAAGGGGCGGGGGCGTGTGCATGGCCCGCTGGTAGCTCTGGTCCAGCAGCATGGCCAGGAGCAGCACCTGGTCCTCGTCCTGGCTCATGGCCTTGGCCATGTCCGTGAAGCGGCGCATGCGCTCGCGCTCCAGGCTGTCCTTGGCGCGCAGGCGCGCCTCCAGGACCGTGGTCAGGCGCTGGGCCACGTGGGCCGAGATGTCGGCCTCGGTGGGCAGCTGGCGCTCCTGGAGCTGGATGCTGTACTGCCGCGCGATGCGCGTGAGCTCCATCTTCTGCATGACGTCGACCAGCGAGATCACCGTGCCCGAGGCCCCGGCGCGGCCGGTGCGGCCTGCGCGGTGGATGTAGCTCTCGGGGTTCTCCGGCGGGCTGTACAGGATGACGTGGG
>CAZXZF010000198.1:0-5445 GCA_964645095.1 uncultured Desulfocurvus sp.
GTGGACACGATGACCTCCTTGGCCGCCAGCCCGCCCACCAGCGCGATGTTCACGCGCCAGTTGAAGCCCGCCAACCGGCTCACCGACTCCAGCGCCACCCCGGCCCGGCCAGCGGCGGAGGCCTTGAGCGCCTCCTCGGAGCGCTCTGCGCCCACCTGCTTCAGGGCGGCCTCAAACTCCGGAGTTTCCTGGCCCTGGCCCTTGGCCGTGTCGAGCCGCTCCTGCACGCCCGCCTCGCGGACGTCGAAGGCCTTGGCGCGGTCCTCGGGCAGGCCCGGGAAGGTCATGGCCGCCCAGAGCAGCACGGAGATGGCCAGGATGGTGGTGCCGGCCTTGCGCATGTAGTCCCAGGAGCGCTCCCAGGTGTGGATGCACAGGCCGCTTAAGGTCGGCGTGCGGTAGGGCGGCAGCTCCATGACAAAGGGCGTGCTCTCGCCCCGGACCACGGTGGAGCGCAGGAGCTTGGCCACCAGCAGGGCCGAGACCCAGGCCGTGAGCGTCACCAGGGACATGACCCCGGCCTCGGAGCCGGGGAAGAAGGCCGCGGCCAGCATGAGGAACACCGGCACCTTGGCCCCGCAGGTCATGAACGGGGTCACGAGCAGGGTGGCCAGCTTCTCCTTGGGGCTTCTAAGCGCGCGCGTGGCCATGACGCCGGGCACGGCGCAGCCGCCAGCGATGCCCCCGGCCACGATGAACGGCAGCACGGAAGTGCCGTGCAGCCCGAAGATGCGGAACACGCGGTCGAGCATGTAGGCCATGCGCGCCACGTAGCCGGAGTCCTCCAGCGCGGAGATGAGGAAGAACATGATCATGATCAGCGGCACAAAGCCCAGCACCCCGCCCACGCCCGCGATGACCCCGGACACCACCAGCGAGCGCAGCAGGCCGACCGGCATGGCCGCCTCGGCGGTCTTGCCCAGCCAGGCAAAGGCCGCCTGCACGGCCTCCATGGGCACCTTCCCGGCCTTGAAGGTCAGGATGTAGACCAGGTAGATGATCAGCGCCATGACCAGGGGCCCGGCCAGCTGGTGTGTGAGCACCTGGTCCATGCGGTCGGACAGGCGGATGCGCTCGGCGTCCACCTGGGGATAGCGCACCACCTGCCGCGCGATGCCCGCAATGTAGCCGTAGCGGTAGTCGGCGATGATGGCGTCGGGACTGGCGCGCAGGGTCTTGGCCAGGTGCGCCGCGACCTTGGCCGCCAGGGCCGCAAGGCGATCCGAGGCCTCGGGGTCGGCCTCGCGGCAGCGGCGGATGATGGACTCGTCGCCTTCAAGGATCTTGATGCCCACCCAGCGCGGCGGCACCTGCCCGGCCAGAAGCCCGGCCTTGTTGATGATGGCCTCCATCTCGTCCAACACCGGGTCCAGGTCCGGGCCGTAGGAGATGGTGAGCGGCTCCCAGCGTCCGTCGCGGTCCCTGGCCAGGAGAAAGGCCGCGTCCAGCAGCTCCTGTTTGCCCTGGCCCGAGCGCGCCACGGTCTCGATGGCCGGGCAGCCGGTGAGCTTGGTCAAGAGGCGCGTGTCGATGTCCTTGCCGTGCCTGCGCACCTCGTCCATCATGTTCAGGGCCAGCACCAGGGGCACGCCCAGCTCCAGGATCTGCACGGCCAGGTACAGGTTGCGTTCCAGGGCGTCGGCGTTGAGCACGTCGATGACCGCGGCGGGCCGGGTGTTGATGAGGAAGTTGCGCGCGGCCTTCTCCTCTTCGGAATACGCCGTGAGGGAATAGGTGCCGGGCAGGTCCACGATGTCGATTTCCTGGCCTCCGCCCGCGCCACCGACATGGGCGTGGCCCATCTTGGTCACCACGGTGACGCCCGGCCAGTTGCCCACGTGCTGGTGCGAGCCGGTGAGGGCGTTGAACATGGTGGTCTTGCCGCAGTTGGGGTTGCCTGCAAGACCTATGGTCATGCTGTTTTCTTGGACGATGGTTTCCATCTAGTCTTCCAGTATCTCGACCGTGATGTGGTCGGCTTCGCTGTTGCGCAGGGCCAGGGTGAAGTCCCGCAGGCGCAGGGCCACGGGGTCGCGCAGCGGGGCCTTGCCGACCACCATGACCTCGACGCCGGGCATGAGCCCCATGTCGCGTATCCTGCGGCCCAGTTCGCCCTGGGCGCCGACCGAGCAGATGCGCAGCTTCTGATTGACCTGCGCCTGGCGCAGGGTGATGCATTCGTTCACGGGTGTGTCCTTGTTTGTGTACGGGGTCTGTGTACGGGCCGAATTCTGTGAGTGGCCCGGATGTGTGTGGGATGGCTCGCCGGGGCTAGTGCCCGCAGCCGCAGCCCGAACCCTTCAGCGGACGCACCTGTAGGCTCGCGGAAGACGAAGCATGCGCAGGGGCTCTGCCCGAGCCTTCAGTCCCGCCGCTGCCGCAGCAGGAGGAGCCTGCCGCCGAGCAGCCGCCGCACCCGGAGGACTTGCCCGTGAGCTTTCTGTAGAAGTTCCAGGCCACAAGCCCGGTCGTCAGGGCCACAATCGCGATGACAAGGATGTTCTGCCACATGATCTTTCTCTCCTTTCGGCGCGCCCACGCGGGCCTGCGCCGTCGAGAGGGTATCTAATGATATTGAAAGTCGATGTCAAGTGGTACCGCTACGTATTGTGGCCCAACACTTTTTGAATTTCAGTACAGGGTTGAGTCCGCTGCTGTTTTGTGGTCAAATGCGGGCACGCACATCGCGGGAGGGTATCCATGGGCAAAAGCGCCAGGAAGGACAAGGAGGCGGCAGCGCCGCCAAAGGACGAGTTTTCGCCAGCGGACAAGCGCTTTGCCGGGACGCTCAATTACCTGGCGCGCGGCGTGATCCTGGGCGGGTCGCTGGCGGTCATCGCCGGGTGGCTCATCCCTGGCCTGGAAATGGGCCGGATGCTCAGCCTGGGGCTCCTGGTGGGTTGCCTGGCGGGCGTGACCATGAAGAACATCAACGACAGGAAGCGGGGGCGCTAGCCTCTCTCGGCGGTCGCCGGGCGCTCGCCTTGCCGGGGCCTCTGGTCCCGCAGAGACACGGCGTCTCCGGAGCAGGCGTCCTTTGACTCCATACGGCAGGACGGCCAGCCCAAGGCGTGGCCCAGGGCAAGGGGGAAGAGCATGATCAGCACCACGTTGTTTCCCGGACGCTACGTGCAGGGCGCCGGGGCCCTGGCCCGCCTGGGCCAGGAACTGGCCCGTCTGGGCAGCCGGCATTTTCTGATCTGCTCCCCGCACCCCCTGGAGCACCTGCTGCCGCCCCTGCTGCCCGGACTGGAGCAGGCCGGAACCGTGCGCGTGGAACGCTTCGGCCGGGAATGCACGGACCAGGAGATCGAGCGGCTGCTGGCCCTGGCCCTGGACTTCGGGGCCCAGACCGTCACCGCCCTCGGCGGGGGCAAGACGCTGGACGCGGCCAAGGCCGTGGCCGCACGGGCCGGAATCCCCGTGGCCGTGGCGCCCACCATCGCCTCCACGGACGCGCCGTGCAGCTCGGTCTGCGTGGTCTACACCCCGGACGGGGTCTTCCAGCGGGTGGACCTGCTGCCCCGCAACCCGGACCTGGTCCTGGTGGACACCGGGGTCATGGCCCAGGCCCCGGCCCGGTTCCTGGTGTCGGGCATGGGCGACGCCCTGGCGACCTGGTTCGAGGCGGAATCGTGCCGTCTCAGCCGGGGCCGGAACATCGCCGGCGACGTCGGCTCCATGACCGCCCAGGCCCTGGCCCGGCTCTGCTACGAGACCGTGCGGGACTGGGGCCTGGCCGCGCGCACGGCCTGCGAGGCCCACGTGGTCACCCCGGCCCTGGAGCGCGTGGTGGAGGCCAACACCCTGCTCAGCGGCCTGGGATTTGAGAGCGGCGGCCTGGGCGCGGCCCATTCCATACACAACGGCCTGACGGCCCTGCCCGCCGTGCACCACCTGTACCACGGCGAAAAGGTGGCCTTTGGCGTGCTGGCGTCGCTGTTCCTCACGGACAAGCCCCTGGCCCTCATGGACGAGGTGTACACCCTGTGCGGGGTTCTTGGCCTGCCGACCACCTTTGCCGATCTGGGGCTGGAGGGGGTCACGGACCTGGACCTGCGCCGCGTGGCCGAAAAGACCTGCGCCCCAGGCGAAAGCATCCACAACGAGCCCGTGGAGATCTCCCCGGACCTGGTCCTTTCCGCCCTCAAGGCCGCCGACGCCGAGGGCCGCCGCCGCAAGCAGGGGCGCTAGGGCTGCTGCGCCGCCTTGGGCTTACACTCCCGCGCCATCTGCTGGGCCTTGGCGATCTGGTCGGGGGTCATCTGCTGGGCGAATTGTTCTTGTAGTTTTAATGCAATTGGTTCGCAATCGCTTGTCATGGCAGCTTCAGTCCAGAAATATGCCCTAACCATATCACGACACTCAACTGTACCAGCAAGCAGCATAGCTAATTGAAGATGTACATGGCATGAGCCACTGTTGGCAGCGGCCGTAAGCCACTTTTTTGCTTCTGGGATATCTTGCTTGATAACTTTCCCTTGAAGATAGAGCATTGCTAGTGGGACTTGTAACGCAACGAGTCCGTTATTAGCTGCTTTGGTCCACCATGCCACAGCTTCATTCATGTCTTGAGGAACACCCTGTCCCACTGAGTACCTGAAGCCTATCTGGTATTGCGCCTGCATGTCCCCTTGCTCGGCCAGTGGTCTCAGGAGTTTGATGGAGGTTTCAGAATCACCACGCTCATATGCAGCATCGGCATCCTCAATAGGCCCAGCCTGCGCCGGGGCAGGAGCCGGGCGAGGTGTCTGTTTGGAGTCGGCTGTTTGCTGCATGGGAGCATGCCCATTAAGCTGTGCCTTACGAAAGAGGGCTTTTGCTTCGTCATTCCCCTGATCAGCGGCTTTCTTCCACCAGCTTGCAGCCTCGGCCTGATTCTTCGCCACTCCCTGGCCCGTATCGTACATGTAGCCAAGATTGATTTGGGCCGGAGCATAGCCCTGCTCAGCGGCCTTGCGGAACCATTTCGCAGCCTCAGCTATGTTCTGCGGAACGCCTTGGCCTTGGGCGGACAGGAGCCCGAGTTGGAATTGCGCTTCGGCATTTCCTCGCTCGGCCAGAGGCTTCAGGATCGAGAGGGCGGCAGAATGGTCACCACGGGTAGTCGCAGCCTTGGCATCCGTGAGGGAGTCGGCCAACGCCGTTTGAGCACACAGAAGGATCAGGCAGAGGAGTGCGAAGAGGAGCGAGGTGCGGCGCAAGGGGAGCCTCCAGGAAACGGATACTCCCCCTTGCCAGAGCCGCGCCGAGCGGTCAATGCGTATTGGCGTGTAAATCCAATGGAATCTACGGCTGCGGGCCGCCAGCCCCTAGTGCCCCGGCTGCGCGCCCAGGGCTGTGAGCAGCCGGGGTGAGAGGAGCGGAAGCAGGCGCGGGTGGCACAGCGGCACGCGCAGGGTCTGCGCGCCGTCGGCGTAGCTGGCCATCTGGTACGGCGCGAAG
>CAZXZF010000199.1:0-5436 GCA_964645095.1 uncultured Desulfocurvus sp.
GTCAGCGACTTCGAGTACGAGTTCCAGATGGCGCTCATGAACCGCAGGCTCTCCCGCGACGTGCAGACCGTGTTCCTCATGACCGACTACAAGTGGATGTACCTGAGCTCCACCATCGTCAAGGAGGTGGCCCTGCACGGCGGCAACGTCAAGGGCCTGGTGCCCGAGCCGGTGCTGGCCAGGCTCTCGGCCAAGTATGACGCCCTGAACGGGGACTGCTAGGGCCTATCCATGTCCACCCTGCGCGCCGTGTGCATCCTCGGGCCCACCGGGTCCGGCAAGACCGGGGCCGCGCTGGCCCTGGCGCGCGAATTGCCCGTCACGGTGGTCAACTACGACTCCCGCCAGGTCTACGCGGATTTTCCCATCGTCACGGCCCAGCCGGACGAAGCAGAACGCGCCGCGTGCCCGCACGAGCTGTACGGCTTTTTGCCGACCTCCGAGGCCATGACCGCCGCGCGCTTTGCCGAGCTGGCGCGGGCCGGGATCCTCCGGGCCAGGGAGCAGGGCCGGGTGCCGGTGCTGGTGGGCGGGACCGGGCTGTATTTGCGCGCGCTGGAGCAGGGGCTGGCGGACATCCCGCCCGTGCCCCAGGAGGTGCGCGACTGGGTCCTCGGGCGCATGGAGCGCGAGGGCTCGGCCGCCCTGCACGACGATCTGGCCCAGATCGACCCGCCAACGGCCGCGCGCCTGCACAAGAACGACACCCAGCGCATCACCAGGGCGCTCGAAGTCTTCCTGGGCACGGGCAGGCCGCTCTCGGCCTGGTTCGAGGACCAGAAGCTGGGCCGGACCGGGGCCGGGCTGTGCAGGGTCGAGCTGTGCAAGGTCGGGCTGTCCTGCACCCTGCGCGAGCTTGAGCCGGGCCTCAGGCAGCGCATCGAGGTGATGCTGGAGCGCGGGGCCGTGGACGAGGTGCGCCGGGCGTACGCCGCCACCCCGGAGCGCTCGGCCCCCGGCTTTTCGGGCATCGGCTGCACGGAGCTCTTGGCGCACCTGCTGGACGGCATGGAGTTGGAAGAGGCCTGCGCCCTGTGGTTCCGCAACACCCGGGCCTATGCCAAGCGCCAGCTGACCTGGTTCGCCAAGGAGCAGGGCGTGCGCTGGGTCCGGCCCGAGGGCCTGGGCCGCCTCACCGAGCTTGTGCGGGCCTGGGATTCCAGCGCTGCCTGAAGCCGTTTCGCTCCGCTCCTAGCGCTCAAACACCCCTTCGAAGATGGCGCGCACATCGGCCTCGCCCATGGGCACCGGCGTGTTCAGGAACTGGCGCGAGCCCGTGAGCTTCAGTGCGGCCTGAACATACTGCTCAACCGACTCCTCGTAAAAGCCCAGGTCTTCTGGCCGCAGCTCGGCCAGGCCCACGGCCTCAAGCAGCGCCTCCAGGGCGATGAGGAAGGGATGGGCGTCCTCCTCGTCCTCCCCGCAGGCCCCGAAGCCCATGGCCACGGCCAGGTTGAGCAGCCGGTCGCTGGTGTCCTCATCATTGCGCGCCAGTTGGATGAGCCGGCTGAAATAGGACCGGCAGAGCAGGACCAGGCCCGCTCCGTGCTGGGACTCCGGGTTGGAGCCGCTGAAGGAGTATTCCAGCGCGTGCTGCGAGATGGGCGAGGACAGGGTCAGGCTCATGCCCGCCGCCAGGCTGGCCCAGGAGAGCGCCGTGCGCGCGTTCAGGTCGTCGCCGTCGTCCACGGCGCTGGGCAAAAAGCGCGTCACCAGGTGCGCGGCCTCCAGGCACAGCATGTCGCTCATGGGCTGCCGGGCCTTGGACAGGAAGCACTCCACGGCGTGGAAAAAGGCGTCCATGCCGGTGATGGCCGTGAGCCGCTGCGGCACCGAACGGGTCAGCTCCGGGTCGATGAGCGCCAGGGCCGGGTAGAAGGCCGGATGCACGAAGCCGCGCTTGCCCTCAGGCCCGCAGAGCACGGCCACGGCGTTGCCCTCGGTGCCGGTGCCGGAGGTGGTGGGGATGGCCACCACGGGCAGGCCCTTGGCCCCGTCGAACCTCTGCCCGGCCATGTTGTCCCAGAAGGGGCCGCTCACCGCCGTAGCCAGGGCGATGCACTTGGCCGAGTCGATGACGCTGCCCCCGCCCAGGCCCACGATGAAATCCACGCCCATTTCCCTGGCCTTGGCCGCTGCCGCGTCCACATCCTCGGTGCGCGGGTTGGCGCGCACGCCGTCAAAGACGATGCTCTTGACCCCGTGCTCGGACAAAAGGCCCTGGACGCGCGCCAGATAGCCCTGGCGCAGGATGTTGCCGCTGGCGCCGATGACGATCATGGCCTGCCTGCCCTGGGGCAGGAGCGGCGTGGTGGCGAGCTCATTGAGCCTGCCGGGGCCGAAGACGAGGGTGGTGGGCAGGCGGAAGGTGAACGAAAGCATGTGGCGTCTCCTAGCGTTTCGCGGCCTGGGCCACGGCTTCTTCGAGTTGCTGGGGGGTGAACAGGTCGCGCAGGACCACGGGCTCCTGCGGGGAATTCCTGGGGAAGATGGCCAAGAGCGGGATGCTCTTGCTGCCCAGGGCCGCGAGCAGGGCCTCGGCCTCGGGGTTGCGCTCGGTGAGGTCGGCCTTCATGATCCGCAGGCCATAGGTGTCCTTGAGGCCCTTCATGCGCTCAGGCGTCAGGTTGGTCTGCTCCAGCACCTTGCAGGTGGGGCACCAGTCCGCCGTGAAGTCGACCAGGACCGTCTCCGTGCCGAGCATGGCCGTCAGCGCCTGGGGGCTGTAGCGCTCCCATTGCGTCTTGACCCTGGGTTGCAGGACAACGTACGCGCTGGCTGCGATGAGCAGCATTGCCAGGAGCTTGAACGCCCGGGCGCGCCTGGTGTCGTAGCCCGGTCCGGCCAGGCCCCAGAAGGTGCAGGAAACGGCCGTGGCCAGGAGCAGGACCAGGGTGGACACGAGCATGGCTTCGGGCAGGATGTTCAAGAGATAGATGCAGGTGCCCATGAGGAACAGGGCCACCAGCCGCTCCACATGCCCGGTCCAGGGGCCGGGCTTGGGGGTGAAGCGCACCAGGGACGGGAACACGCAGAGGAGCAGGTAGGGCGAGGCCATGCCCAGGCCGATGCTCAGCAGCACGGTGGTGATGACGATGGGCGGCTGCAACAGCGCCCAGCCGAGCACGCCGCCCAGGAACGGGCCGCTGCAGGGCGTGGCCAGGAGCGTGGTCAGCATGCCGGTGAAGAACGATTGCAGCTTGGGGTGCGTGGTCATCTGGTCGAACTTCAGGTCGATGACCGGCAGGGTGAACACCCCGAGCAGGCTCAAGCTCAGGGCGAAGACGATGACCGCCAGGGCCAGGACAATGCTCGGCTGCTGGAAGAGCTGCCCCCAGGCCAGATCCGTGAAGCCGAAAAGGGCGGCCAGGAACATGAAGTAGGTCAGCGCGCCCAGGGCCAGGAACAGGAAGTGCGCGCGGATTTTGCTGCGCCGCTGGGCCTCGGTGGTGCCGCAGCCGCCGGCCAGGAGCGAGGAGAGCTTGATGCTGATGACCGGCAGGGCGCAGGGCATGAAGTTCAGCACGAATCCGGCCACAAGGCCCAGCAGGATGGCCTTGGTCAGCCCGCCGACTTCCAAGCCCGGCTGCAGGTAGCGCGGCTTGAGGCCCTGCCATTGGCCCGCAGCGCTCAAGGTCGGCGGGGCCGCAGACGTGGGCGCCAAAGCGGGTTCAAGGCCCTGGGTCTGGGCCGAAAGCTTCAGGCTGGTCAGGAAGACCGGCCACCAGGGCTCATTGAGGGCCTCGGGCAGAGCGGTCTGGCCTGATATGGTGAAGCGCAGGTCGACCTTGGTCGGCAGGCACTTGTCCTTGGTGCACAGGAGCAGGTCCAGGCTGGCCGTGATGGTCTGGGGCAGGGCGGCGCTCTCCGGCAGGGGCAGGAAGATGGGCGTGCGGCCAAGATAGGCGTTCACCGTCACCGCAGGGTCAAAGGCGTCCTTCTTGGGCGTGCCGGGCGGGTAGCAGGCGGCGAGCGGAGTCTTGCCGCTGTCCAGGCTGGCCGTGAGGCGCGTGGGCTTGCCAAAGCCGCCGGGGTCCTGGGCATAGGTGTACCACCCGGCATCGGGCTCGACGAACAGCACGGCCAGGTGCCTGGCCGAAAGTCCGGACTGCGCGCGGGCCTGCTGGCCAAGGCTGAAAGCCTCCCATCTGGTGGACATGGGGTAGTCTGCGTGGCGCTCCTGGGCCTGTGCGAGGCTGGCGGACAAGCCCAGGCAGAGCAGAATGGGCAGGAGGTGGCGGAAGAAAATTTGCATCATTTTTCCAAGTTCAGAGATTTCGTGTTGACAAAAGGCGGCCCAGCCGCTTAAACGCTTTCTCGCCGCAACGAAACGCGGCGCACGTGGGTCACTAGCTCAATTGGTAGAGCAGCGGACTCTTAATCCGGAGGTTCAAGGTTCGATTCCTTGGTGACCCACCACGTAAGGCCTGAAAAGCCGCTTCCACCTGGGAGCGGCTTTTTTCTTTGCCCCGGCGCAGCTCGCACGCAGCCTGGGCCAGGGGCGACACGGTGCGATCGCCAAGGGAAGCGGTTGGTTGCATCATTGCGTCGTTGTGCGCAATTCGGCCAGGGCTGTCAAGAAAGGCCCGCTCTGCCGCCTTCTCACCCTCAGGTTTGGGCTTGGCAGAATCCCTGCCACAAGGTAGAGAGACCTGACGGAACTTGCGGAGCGCTTCTGCTCCCTGCGGGGCCGGAACGCTGACCACGCCTGCCAAAAGGAGAGCCCATGGGCTTCAGCTTTTTTCCGAAGGATATCCAGTTCTTTGATCTGTTCATGGAGCAGTACGCCAAACTCTCCGAGGCAGTGACCGCCCTGAACAGCATCTTCCAGGAATTCACGGACTGCGAGAACAAGTGCAAGACCATCAATCTCCTGGAAGAGAATGGCAACGCCGTCTCGCGAAACATCGCCAAGCAGCTTTCCCTGACCTTCATCACGCCCATTGACCGCGAAGACATCCACGACATCAACATCGCCCAGGAAGATCTGCTGAACCTCATCAAGGCCATCAGCACGCGCATCGGGCTCTATGACTTCACTGTGCTCAAGTTCCCGTCCAAAAGGCTGGTCAAGAACCTCTCCATGATGGTCGAGGAGGTTGGGCGCATGCTCCAGCGCCTGCGCGAGCGCAAGACCGTTGAGGAGAACGCCAAGAAGGTCAAGTCGCTCAAGTACGAGTGCGAGATGATCCTGCTGGTGGCCCTGGGCGAGCTCTACGACCTGAAAGGCCAGGGGTTCGACACGGTGATGGAGATCGTCAAGTGGACGCACATCTACGACCGCATCGAGCAGGCCGTGAACCAGGCCGAGCGCCTGGCCGACATCATCGAAGGCGTGGTGCTGAAAAATGCCTGATGTCCCTCTGCTGCTTGTGGCCATTGTGGCCGTGGCCCTGTTCTTCGACTACACCAACGGGGCCCACGACAGCGCCAACG
>CAZXZF010000200.1:0-5398 GCA_964645095.1 uncultured Desulfocurvus sp.
TGCCGAGCGCGCCGAAGGCCACGGGCGCGGTGTTGGCGATGAGGCACAGGCCCGCCGCGTACAGCGGGTTGAACCCGAGGCCCACCAGCATGGCTGCGGTGATGGCCACGGGCGTGCCGAAGCCGGCCGTGCCCTCGATGAAGGAGCCGAAGGCAAAGGCGATGAGGATGGCCTGAAGGCGGCGGTCCTCGGTGACGCAGGCCAGCGAGGTCTTGATGACCTCGAACTGTCCGGACTCAACCGTCATGTTGTAGACCCAGATGGCCGTGATGACGATCCAGACGATGGGGAACAGGCCGATGGCCGCGCCGTAAAGCGTCGAGGAAATGGCCAGCTTGGCGGGCATGCCCCACACGGTGATGGCGACGCCAATGGCGGCCAAAAGCGCCAGACCGGCGGCGAAGTGGCCCTTGGCGCGGCGCACCGCGAGCATGTAGAACAGAATGTAGAGAGGGATAGCCGCCACCAGAGCCGGCAGCACATAGCCGCCGTCGCCGATGGGCGTGTAGACCTGTTTCCAGGTTTCAACAACCTGAGCCACCATTGGGTCCATGAGAGTCCTCCTTGCGCTAAAGTTGTCCATTGCTCCCGCGACGGACAACCATCCGCACGGGGTCTCCGCCAATATTTCTTAGCGGGCCCGCAGCACCTCACCGGTCTGTCTGGCGATCTCCAACTCCTCGTTGGTCGGGATCACCATAACGCGCACCCGGGAGCCCGCAGCGCCGATTTCACGCGCGCCACGCTCCGGGGACTGGTTGCGCTCATGGTCGAGCTCCACGCCCAGGGCAGTAAGCCCCCGGCAGGACAGCTCGCGCGAGACAGGATCGTTCTCGCCGATGCCGGCCGTGAACACGATGGCGTCCACGCGGCCAAGCACCGCCATGTAGGAACCGATGTACTTGCGGTTGCGGTAGCCGAACATGTCCAGGGCCAGCCTGGCCTGCACGTCACCCTCGGCCACGGCCTTGTGGATGTCGCGCATGTCGTTCATGCCGCAGATGCCTTTGAGCCCGCTCTTCTTGTTCAAGATGTCGTCGATCTCGTGAAGCGAGTACCCCTTGCGCTCCGCGAGGTAGAAGATGATGGCCGGGTCGATGTCGCCGCTTCTGGTGCCCATGATGACCCCGGCCAGGGGCGTCATGCCGAGGGAGGTGTCCACGCTTCGTCCGTTCTTCACCGCGCAGATGCTCGAGCCGTTGCCCAGATGCACGGTGATGAGGTTGGTTTCTTCCGGGGCCTGGCCCAGCATCCTGGCCGCCTCGCCCGCAACAAAGCGGTGCGAGGTGCCGTGGAAGCCGTAGCGGCGCACGTTGAGCTCCGTGTACAGCTCGTATGGCAGGGCATAGAGGTAGGCCTTGGGCGGCATGGTCTGGTGGAAGGCCGTGTCGAAAACGGCCACCTGCGGCACGCCGGGGAACAGGGCCTGGGCGGTCTCGATGCCGATGAGGTTGGCCGGGTTGTGCAGCGGGGCCAGGGGCACGCAGGCCCGGATGGCGGCCATGACGTCCGCGTCCACCAGGGTCGAGGCGTGGAAGTGTTCGCCGCCGTGCACCACGCGGTGCCCCACGGCGTTGATTTCCGAGGTGTCCTTGATGACGCCGTGCTCCGGGTCGGTCAAAAGGGCGATGACCGCGCGCATGGCCGCGCCGTGGTCGGGCACGGCCTCCTCGCGGGTCACGGCGCCCTCGCCGTCCTGGCCGGGGCGCTTCTTGTGCATGAGCTTGGCGCGGCTCTCGCCGATGCGCTCCACCAGGCCCGAGGCCAGAACAGTTGGTCCGGCCATGTCGAAGAGCTGGTACTTGAGCGAGGAACTGCCGGTATTGATGACGAGTATGTTCATGGCGCTTCCGTCAGCCCTTCTTCACGGCCTGGGCCTGGATGGCGGTGATGGCCACGGTGTTCACGATGTCCGGCACGGTGCAGCCGCGCGAGAGGTCGTTGATGGGCTTGTTCAGGCCCTGGAGAACGGGTCCGATGGCCACGGCCTGGGCCGAGCGCTGCACGGCCTTGTAGGTGTTGTTGCCGGTGTTCAGGTCCGGGAAGATGAACACCGTGGCGCGCCCGGCCACGGCGCTGTCGGGCATCTTGGTGTGGGCCACCTCGATGTCCACGGCGGCGTCGTACTGCAGCGGGCCTTCCAGCAGGAGCTGCGGGGCGCGCTCATGGGCGATCCTGGTGGCCTCGATGACCTTCTCGACGTCCAGGCCCTTGCCCGAGGCGCCGGTGGAGTAGGAGAGCATGGCGATGCGCGGCTCGATGCCGAAGAGTTGCGCGGTCTCGGCGCTGCTGAGCGCGATCTCGGCCAGCTCCTCGGCCGTGGGGTTCGGGTTCACGGCGCAGTCGCCGTAGACCAGCACGCGGTCCTTCAGGCACATGAAGAACACGCTGGAGACGATGCTGGCGCCCGGCTTGGTCTTGATGATCTCAAAGGCCGGGCGGATGGTCTGCTGGGTGGTGGTGATGGACCCGGAGACCATGCCGTCGGCATGGCCCTTGTGGACCATCATGGTGGAAAAGAAGGTCGGGTCGAGCATGCGGTCGCGGGCGTCCTCCTCGCGGATGCCCTTGTGCTTGCGCAGCTCAAAGTAGGTCTGCACGTAGTCCTCGTAGTTCGGCGACTTGAAGGGCTCGATGATTTCCACGCCCTCCAGCTCCAGGTTCAGCTGGCTCATCTTGGTGCGGATGTCGTGCTCCTTGCCGAGCAGGGTGATATCCACCACGCCCCGGCGCAGGAGGATGTCCGCGGCGCGCATGATGCGCTCGCCAGTGCCCTCGGGCAGGACGATGCGCTGCTTCAGGGTCTTGGCCTTGAGGATCAGGCTGAATTCGAACATCTTGGGCGTCACCGTGGTGGGCTTGGCGGCCACGAGCTTGGTCCGAAGCTCGGCCATGTCCACATGCTCCTCAAACACCCGCAGGGCCGACTGGATCTTGTTCTGGTCGCCGGGCTCGATGCGCCCGTACAAGTCATACAGGATGCGCGCGGTCTTGTAGGTGTGGCCCTGGGCCATGAGGATGGGGATGGGCGCGCCCACCCAGCCCTCGATGAGCCGGGTGACGGACTCCGACGGCTCCAGTCCTCCGGTGAGCAGGATGCCCGAGATGTCCGGATAGTTGGTGGAGAGCCGCGAGGCCAGGCTGCCCAGGATGATGTCCGAGCGGTCGCCGGGGGTGATGACCAGGGTGCCGCGCTCCAGGTAGTTCAAGAAATTCCCCAGCTGCATGGCCGCGATGACGTAGGAGTCCACGAGGTTTGAAACCATGTCCCCGCCGTAGAGCACCTTGGCGTCCAGCCACTTGACCACGTCGGCCACGGTGGGCTTGCCCAGGCGCGGCTCCTCGGGGATGACGTAGATGGGGAAGCATTCCGGGCAGCGGATCTTCTGGCGCAGTTCCTCGACCATGTTCTGACCGTCCACATCCTCCACGCGGTTGATGACCGCAGCCAGGATGTCCAGCCCCTTGTCCTCGAAGGACTCAATGGTCAACAGCGAGGAGGTCACGATCTCTTCCTGGGTCTTCTTCTGCGCGTTGCACACGAGCAGCACCGGGCAGCCCAGGTTGGCGGCGACGTCGGCGTTGATGTCGAACTCAAAGGCCGGGTCCGAGCCGAGGAAGTCCGTGCCCTCGCAGAGGATGAAGTCAAAGCGGCCCCTGAGTGCATTGAAATCACTCAGAACCTTTTCGAGCAAGGCCTCATGCTGCCCCTGGTTGATCATCTCGCGAGCCTTCTGCATGGTGTAGGAGAAGGTCTCGGAGTAGCGCATGTCCAGGTTGTACTGGTTCAGCACGAGGTTGATGTCGTGGTCCTTGGCCGTGGCCTCGGAGGAGTTGATGATGGGCCGGAAAAAGGCCACCTTCTGGATGTCGCGCAACAGCAGTTGCATGAGCCCCAGCACAATGGCGGACTTTCCGCTGCGCGGTTCCACTCCTGTGACGAATAAGGTGTCTGCCACGATACGCTCCCTTAAGTTTGTTGGGCTTCCATGGGGTCTCCCGGCGTCGGCGTGCTTGGGGGGTGGGGGGGCGAGACCCCGACGCCGGGAGAGGACCTTCCGCTAGAGTGACTCTGCGTAGATCTCCATGGGGTGCCTCACGGCGATCTGGTCGCCGGAGCGTGAGAGCATGTCGGAGATCTGCAGCATGCAGGCGGGACAGCCCGTGGCAACCACCTGGGCGTGGGAGCCCACGATGTTGTCCCGTTTCTGCATGCCTATCTTGGCCGAGATCTCCGCGTGCTGCAAGGTGAAGCTGCCTCCGCAACCGCAACATGCGTCGGAAGCATCCATTTCCACGACCTTGTAGGCCGGATTCATGCGCAGGATGGTGCGCGGCTGGGCCGAAACGCCGAGGGACTTCTTGAGGTGGCAGGGGTCATGCACGGTGACGCTCACCGCACCGGCCTTGGGCTCCGGCGGGGTCAGGCCCAGGCGGTCGACCACAAAGGCGTTGACGTCCATGACCTTGGCCGCGAGCTCAGCGATGCGCTGCTGGTCCTTGGCGCTCATCCCTAAAGCCATGGCCGGCCAGATCTTCTTCAGGGTCGAGGTGCAGGTGGCGCAGGGCGTCACCAGGGCGTCGAAATCGTGGCCGGAGAACACGTCCAGGTTGGCGCGCACGAGCTTTTCAAAGCTCTGCTTGTCGCCCGAGGACAGGGCCGGGATGCCGCAGCAGGCCTGGCCCGCGGGCAGGTACACGCCCACGCCGTGGTGCGCCAGAACCTTGAGCACCGCATGGCCCACGCGCGGGAAGATCTTGTCCGCCAGGCAGCCGGGGAAGAAGGCCACCTTGAGCCCGCTCTTGCCCGCCGGGGTGTTGAGGCTCGGGACCTCGCTGTGCAGAGGCGTCTTGGCCAGGAGCATCAGGTGCCGGTCGCCCAGCACGGGCGAGAGGAATTTGGAGCAGGACGAGCCGATGATGTCGTTCACCGGGCTGGTGAACAGCCCCTGGAACCTGGAGGCCACGCTGAGCATGGTGTTGAACAACCCAGGCCTGGTCAGCATGCCCCGGAAGATGAGCTGCTTGACCTTGGACAGGCCCAGGTAGCCGGTGAGGATGACCCGCGCCTTGAGGAAGATGTCCAGGGCCTTGACGCCGCTGGGACAGTTGGCCGCGCAGGAGCCGCACAAGAGGCAGCGCGTGACCTTGTCCTGCACGCCCTGGGGGTCCTTGACCAGTTCGTGGGCCAGGCCCTCCAAAAGCGCGATCTTGCCACGGGCCACGTCGCCCTCGCGGCCGGACTGGCCGTAGATGGGGCACACGGCCTGGCACATGCCGCAGCGCATGCAGCCCACCAACTGGTCGTCGAGTTCGCCGAGCAGGCGCAGAAGTTCTTGCATATCGGCCATGGCGACTCCCCTACTCCCCGATGATCTTGCCGGGATTCAGGATGCCC
>CAZXZF010000201.1:0-5370 GCA_964645095.1 uncultured Desulfocurvus sp.
CGCGCAAAGCTGGACATTCCAGGGGGATGTGCTCTAACATTCCGCGTACTGTTCGCTTTCGCGCCCGGCCAGCGGCGGAAAGCCGGAGAATTCCCACTGCGCGTGGTCAACGCTATGGCAAAAGCCACGACTGAGCCCCGCCAATGCGCAGACACGAAGGAGACGCCCCATGGACCCATCGCTGCAATCCCTCGACCAGGTGCGGGCCTCGGCCCTGGACATGGCCCTCCGCTTCGGGCCGAAGCTCTTCGTCGCCATCCTCATCATCGCCGTCGGCTACATGGTCGGGCGCTGGGTGGGCCGCCTCCTGGACCACCTGCTGCTGCGCCTGAACCTTGAAGCGCCGGTGCGCTCCCTGCTGGTGCGCGCGGCCAGGGTCCTGGTCCTGGGGCTGTTCGCGATCATGGCCCTGCAAAACCTCGGCATCGAGCTGCTGCCGCTCATCGCAGGCCTGGGCGTGGCCGGCGCAGGCGTCGCCCTGGCCATGCAGGGCATCCTGGGCAATGTCGCGGCCGGCCTGACCATCATCTTCACGCGGCCCTTCCATGTGGGCGACTACATCTCCATCGCCAAGGAAGAGGGCGAGATCCTCGACATAAGCCTGTTCAGCACCACTCTGGGGCACTCGGACCGGTCCATGGTCGTGATCCCGAACCGCAAGATCGTCGGCGAGATTCTGCACAATTGCGGCCGCATACGGCAGCTCAACATCACGGTGGGCGTTTCCTATGGCACCGATGTGGGCGCAGCCTTGGGCCTGGTGCAGGAAATCCTGCGCTCCAATCCCCGCGTGCTGCAAGATCCGGCGCCCGTGTTCGGGGTGGCGCAACTCGCCGATTCCGCCGTGACGATCAGCGTCTGCCCGTGGGTCAGCGTGCCCGACTACGGTGCGGCAACAAGCGAGCTCAACCGGGCCATACTGGAGACCTTCCGCGCCCGGAACATCGTCATCCCCTTCCCGCAACATGAGGTCAGGATGCTCACAGGCAGCACCTAAGGCTGCATTAAGGCGAGAGCAAGGGATTGCGAGGAGTGACGCGGGAGAGTGCCCCAACGCGGGCGCGTCTGCCCGAGGCAAGGCCCAGCCGCACGGCAAGACAAGGGGAGCCCGGCTGGACTCCCCTTTTCCTTTCCCTGAAACGGAAATCGTGGCGTGAAAAGCGCTAGATGCGGACCGGGAGCTTCTCCGGCAGGCCGGTAAGCACCTTGCCGTGCTCCTTGTCCACTTCCTTGTCCACGAGGGTGCGCTCGGCGTGGCGGTAGGTCAGACGGAAGGTCAGGTTGCGCTCGGCGGGGGTCGTATCCGAGGCCTTGGCCTCGGGCGCGTACACGGCCACCAGGGCCAGGCTCTCCAGCAGCTTGGGCCGGATGTCGCGGATGGCCGCCTCCACGTCCTGGCTCTTGAGGGTGGCCGGGCAGATCACGGTCACGTCGCGGCGCACGGGCGGGAACTTGGGCAGGCTGCGGAACACGGGCGTGGTGGCGCGACTGAGGCTGCGCAACAGGTCCGCGTCCAGGTCCGCCAGCCAGACGTCCTTGCGGGCGTGGTAGGCGTCGGCGATCTTCGGCTGCACACGGCCAATACGGCCAATCAATGTGCCGCCGTCTTTGTCGGAGGGCTTGCCGGGCAATTCCACGCGCACGCAGGGCTCCAGGTACGGGTGGCCGGGCTCCAGAACATACGCGGCGGTGGTCGTCTGCCCAGTCAGGCGGTAGTGCGTGAGCAGATTCTCGACCAGGCCCTTCACGTCCAGGTAGTCGGCCTCGCCCTGCTCCCACGGCCATTCCTGGCTGTGCCGCGCGCCGTGCACCAGCAGGCCCAGGCGCGAGTTCTCGCGCGCGCTGGTGTCGGAGGCCGCATCAGCCACAAAGGCCTTGGCCACCTCGAACAGGCGCAAACTCGCGTTGCCCTGGGCCAGGTTGTGGCGCACGTTGTTCAGCAGGCCGGGCGCGATCTCCGAACGCAGGACGTTCTGGTCCTCGCTGAGCGGGTTGGCGATCATGATGCGGCCCTCGACAGGCAGGTTCAGGCGGTCCAGGTCTTCGGTGCCGACAAAGCTGTAGTTGATGGACTCGCGCAGGCCAGCGCCCACGGCCCAGGCCTTGAGCCCCTGGAGGAAGCCGAACTCGGTGTCGGACATCTGCACGGATTCCAGCGACTTGGATATCTTCGGCAGCACCGCCGGGATGCGGTCCAGGCCATGCACGCGGCCGCATTCCTCGAACAGGTCCACCTCGCGCTCCAGGTCCAGCCGGTGCGAGGGCGAGGACACCTGCCAGCAGGCCGGGTCGCTCTCGTCCACGCCGCAACCCAGGCCCGTGAGGGTGGTGCGGCAGAAGTCGGCGCTGAGCGTGAGGCCCAAGAGCGCGTTGCAGCGGTCGATGCGGAAGATGTGCGAGCGGTCGGCCCAGGGCCTGGGTTCGCTCACGGCGATGCCCTTGAGCACCTTGGCTCCGGAGACCTCGGCCATGAGCTGCGCGGCGCGCTCCAGCGCGAAGAGCGAGCCCACCTGGTCCACCCCGCGCTCGAAGCGGTACGAGGCCTCGCTCGGCAGGGCGAGCCTGCGTGCGGTCTTGCGGATGGTGCCGGGCCGGAAGACGGCGCATTCCAGCAGCACCTCGGTGGAGGCGTCGCTGATGCTGGAGTTGGCCCCGCCCATGACCCCGGCCAGGGCCACCGGGCGCTCGGCGTCCCAGATGAGCAGGTCGGACCCGAGGAGCTTGCGCTCCTGGCCGTCCAGGGTGGTGACGGTCTGGCCGCCCTCGATGTCAGAGGTGGCAGGAGCCACGCGGATGACCTCGCCCTTGAGCAGGCTGCGGTCAAAGGCGTGCAAAGGCTGGCCCAGCTCCATCAGGATGTAGTTGGTCACGTCCACGATGTTGCTGATGGGCCGCTGGCCGATGGCCAGCAAACGGTAGCGCAGCCAGTCCGGGCTCTGGCCGATCTTCGCGCCGGTCAAAACCCGGGCGCGGTACACCGGGCACAGCTCGCCGTCCTTGATGTCGATGCGCACCGCTTTTGTGGCGTCGCCAGCCGCGGCGTCCTCGACCAGATTCAGTTTCGGCATGGCCAGGGGCAGGCCGAAGCCCAGGGCCGCCTCGCGCGCGATGCCGAGCACGGACAGGCAGTCGGCGCGGTTCGGCGTGATGGACACCTCGATGACCTCGCGCTCCAGGCCCAGGGCTTCGGTGAGGAGCTGGCCGGGGCGAAAGGCTTGCGGCAGGACCATGATGCCCGCGTGTTCCTCGGACAGGCCCAGCTCGCGCTCGGAGCAGATCATGCCGCAGGACACGACCCCGCGGAGCTTGGCTTTCTTGATCTCCATGCCGCCGGGCATGGTGGTTCCCATGAGCGCCACGGGCACGTTTTGGCCCTTGGCCACGTTGGGCGCGCCGCAGACGATGGGCAGCAGTTCAGCCCCGCCCACGTCCACGCTGCACACGGAGAGCTTCTCGGCCTCGGGGTGTTTGGCGCAGTCCACCACGTGGCCCACGACGATGCCCGCGATGGATTCGAAGGGATCGAGGATGGCCTCGACCTCCAGGCCCTGCATGGTCAGGCGGTCGGCCAGGTCCTGAACAGCGCCGGTGTAGGGCACGAACTCTCGGAGCCACTGCAAGCTGATGAACATATCCGCCTCGCCAAGCCTTGCGGGCCATATCCCAAATGGGGGACCCCGGTGGAAGAAAAACGCCCCGCCCCCTGGTCTTCAGCGCTGCCGGTGCTGCCGGGCCTGCGGACCTGGGTCGCGGGGCAGCGCGTTTACGAAAACTGTTCGAGGAAGCGCACGTCGTTCTCGAAGAACATGCGCAGGTCGCCGATGCCGTACTTGAGCATGGCCACGCGCTCCACGCCCAGGCCAAAGGCGAAGCCGGTCACGGTCTCGGGATCGTAGCCCACCTGACGGAAGACGTTGGGATCGACCATGCCGCAGCCCCCGATCTCCACCCAGCCGGTGCGCTTGCACACGCGGCAGGGTACGCCCTTGATGTGGCCTTCTCCGCCGCAGAGCACGCAGGAGATGTCCAGCTCGGCGCTGGGCTCGGTGAAGGGGAAGAAGCTGGGCCGGAAGCGCACCTTGGTGTTGGCGGAAAAGAGCTGGCGCACAAAGGCGGTGAGCGTGCCGCGCAGGTCGGCCATGCTGACGCTCTTGTCGACCAGCAGCGCCTCGATCTGGTGGAACATGGGCGTGTGCGTGAGGTCCGAGTCGCGGCGGTAGACCTTGCCCGGCGCGATGACCGCCACCGGGGGCTTGCGGCTCATCATGGTGCGCACCTGCAGGGGCGAGGTGTGCGTGCGCAGGACGATGTTGTCGGAGATGTACAAGGTGTCCTGCATGTCGCGGGCCGGGTGGTCCGGGGGCATGTTCAGGGCCTCGAAGTTGTTCCAGTCGTTCTCGACCTCAGGCCCGGCCACCACCTCGAAGCCCAGGCCGGTCAGGACCTCGCAGATCTCCTGCATGGCCAGGGTGATGGGGTGCAAGGAGCCGGGCGCAGGACGGCGGCCCGGCAGGGACGGGTCGAAGCCGGCCAGGCCGTCCTTTGTGCTCGCGGCCATGAGCTCGGCCTGGCGGGATTCCAAAAGCGCGGTGAGCGCGGCCTTGATCTCGTTGGCCTTCTTGCCAGCCTCTGGCTTGTCCTCGGGCCCCATCTGGGCCAGGGCGACCATGGCCCCGGCGAGCTTGCCCTTGCGGCCAAGGAACTCCACACGCAGGGCTTCCAGGTCCTTCAAAGTGCAAGCCTGACCCCGGCGCGTTTCGCACTCCGAGGTCAGGCCACCCAGTCCTTCCAGGAAGGACTTCAGTGTCTCGTTCACTGGCTCTACGCCTTGGCCGCCTGGGCGATCTGGGCGAACACGGCGGGCTCACGCACGGCCAGGTCAGCCAGCATCTTGCGGTTGATGGCGACGTCGGCCTTGGACAGGCCGTGGATGAACTTGCTGTAGGACAGGCCGTTGATGCGGGCGGCGGCGTTGATGCGCACGATCCACAGGCGGCGGAAGTCGCGCTTCTTCATCTTGCGGTCGCGGAAGGCGAAACACAGGGCGCGCTCAACACGCTCGCGGGCGGTGCGGTACAGGCGGGAGCCTGCGCCGATGTAGC
Source organism: uncultured Desulfocurvus sp. (assembly GCA_964645095.1). Lineage (GTDB taxonomy): Bacteria > Desulfobacterota > Desulfovibrionia > Desulfovibrionales > Desulfovibrionaceae > Humidesulfovibrio. The sequence goes on from CAZXZF010000201.1 coordinate 5,103, forward strand.
CCTTGGCCATCTTCAGGAATTTCTTGTGCCGACGGTGACCGGCAACTCCGCGCTTAACTCTCATGTCTCATTCCTCCGAATGCGTTTCAGGCGCGCCAGGACCACGGGGGCCCGGACGGCACGACTCGTTGGGGTTACTGCTCTAGCCGTAGGGCAACAGACGCCGGACAGCGGCCAGGTTGGAATCATCGACCATGGTGCTCTGACCGAGGCGGCGCTTGCGCTTGGCGCTCTTCTTGGTCAGGATGTGGCGCAGGTTCTGGCGGCG
>CAZXZF010000202.1:0-5356 GCA_964645095.1 uncultured Desulfocurvus sp.
ATGCTCTTCTCCGGCGGCGAGCCCCTGGTGCGCAAGGATCTGGTCGAGCTGGCCAGCTTCGCCACGTCCAAAGGCATGCGCGCGGTCATCTCCACCAACGGCACGCTCATCACCAAGGAAAAGGCCAGGGAGCTGAAAAGCGTCGGCCTGTCCTATGTCGGCATCTCGCTGGACGGCGGCGAGGAGATCCACGACAAGTTCCGCGCCGTGCCCGGCTCCTTCAAGAAGGCCATCCAGGGCGTGGAGAACTGCATGGCCGAGGGCCTCAAGGTCGGCCTGCGCTTCACCATCAACAAGCGCAACCAGGGCGAGGTGCCCAAGCTCTTCCAGATCGTGCGCGAGCTCGACGTGCCGCGCATCTGCTTCTACCACCTGGTGTACTCCGGCCGCGGCTCGGAGCTCATCAAGGAGGACCTGGACCACGCCGAGACCCGCGCCGTGGTCGACCTGATCATGGACGAGACGCGCGCGCTCTTTGACGCCGGTCGGCCCAAGGAAGTGCTCACCGTGGACAACCATGCCGACGGCCCGCACGTCTACTACCGCCTGCTCAAGGAAGACCCCAGGCGCGCGGCCGAGGTCATGGAACTCTTGCAGATGAACGAGGGCAACAGCACCGGGCGCGGCATCGGCTGCATCTCCTGGGACGGCCAGGTGCACGCGGACCAGTTCTGGCGCCAGCACAGCTTCGGCAACGTGCTGGAGCGCCCCTTCTCCCAGATCTGGGACGATCCTGAGATCGAGCTGCTGCACAAGCTCAAGGACAAGAAGCCCCACGTGAAGGGCCGCTGCGCCACTTGCCGGTTCCTGAACATCTGCGGCGGCAACTTCCGCGCCCGGGCCGAGGCCTTCTACGGCGACATCTGGGCCCAGGACCCGGCCTGCTACCTGACGGATGAAGAGATCAAGTAGGCAACGAGATCAAATAGGGCGAGATCAAGAAGGACAAGGAGGGCGCATATGCTTGACGCCGACTTCTACAGGGGCCGCCGCCTGCGCCGCAGCCCCGGCATCCGCGCCCTGGTGCGCGAGAACGAGATCAGGCCCGCAGACCTGGTCATGCCCTACTTTGTGGTGGAGACCGACGACAGAAGCTTCAAGAAGCCCATCGGCTCCATGCCCGGCCAGTTCCAGCTCTCGCTGGCCGAGTTGGAGAAGAGCGTGGCCGTGGCGGTGGCAAACGGCCTCACCAGCGTGCTGCTCTTCGGCATCCCCAAGGACAAGGACGAGGTCGGCTCCCAGGCCTACGCTGACGAGGGCATTGTGCAGGAGGCCGTGCGCCGCCTGAAGCAGCGCTTCCCGGAGCTGGTCGTCATCACCGATGTCTGCCTGTGCGAATACACCGCCCACGGCCACTGCGGCATCGTGCAGAAAGGCGGGGAGATTCTCAATGACCCGACCCTGGACCTCCTGGCGCAGGCGGCGTTGTCCCACGTGCGCGCCGGGGCGGACATGGTCGCCCCCTCGGACATGATGGACGGTCGCGTGCTGGCCATCCGCGACCGGCTTGACGAGCACGGTTTCTCGGACGTGCCCATCATGAGCTACGCGGTGAAGTACGCCTCGGCCTTTTACGGGCCATTCCGCGAGGCCGCCGAGAGTTGCCCCAAGTTCGGCGACCGCAAGACGCACCAGATGGACCCGGCCAACAGCCGCGAGGCCCTGCGCGAAGCCGAGGCCGACCTGGCCGAGGGCGCGGACATCCTCATGGTCAAGCCGGGCCTGCCGTATCTGGACATCGTGCGCCAACTGCGCGACAACTTCGATACGCCCATCGCCGTGTACAACGTCAGCGGCGAGTACAGCATGGTCAAGGCCGCAGCGGCCAACGGCTGGATCGACGAGGAGCGCATGGTCCTGGAGATGATGACCTCCTTCAAGCGCGCCGGGGCGGACATCATCCTGACCTACTTTGCCGAGGACGTCCTCAAGTGGCTGAAGAAATAGGCTGAATAAATAGGCTGAACAGATAGGCGACCTATGCACGATCACGCGAACGGCCATTCGTCCGACGGACATCCCGGCGGACATCCCTCAGGACACTCGGGCGGACACCCTGGCGGACACCCTGGGGGGAGACAGCATCCCGGCGAGCAGCCCCTGAGCGGCCCCAAGGACGGCGTGCCGCAGCTCCGGCTCATCGCCTGGGAAGTGACGCGCTCCTGCAACCTGGCCTGCAAGCACTGCCGGGCCGAGGCGCACATGGAGCCGTATCCCGGCGAGCTGTCGACCGAGGAGGCCAAGGCGCTCATCGACACCTTTCCCGAGGCCGGCAACCCGATCATCATCTTCACGGGCGGCGAGCCGCTCATGCGCCACGACATCTTCGAGCTCATCCCCTACGCGAAATCAAAGGGCCTGCGCTGCGTCATGGCTCCCAACGGCACGCTGCTCACCGCCGAGAACGCTGTGCGCATCAAGGAGGCGGGCATCGAGCGCTGCTCCATCTCCATCGACGCGCCGGACGCGGCGGGCCACGACGAGTTCCGGGGCGTGAAGGGCGCGTTCGCCTCGTCCATGCAGGGCATCGAGCACTTGAAGGCAGCAAACCTGGAGTTCCAGATCAACACCACGGTGACCAAGGACAACCTGCACCAGTTCAAGGAGATCTTCCACCTGGCGGAGGGCCTCGGAGCCTCGGCCTGGCACATCTTCCTGCTTGTGCCCACGGGCCGCGCGGCCGAGCTTGGGGCCCAGGTCATCACGGCCGGGGAATACGAGGAAGTGCTCAACTGGTTCTACGACTTCCGCAAGACCACGGACATGCAGCTCAAGGCCACCTGCGCGCCGCACTACCACCGCATCCTGCGCCAGCGGGCCAGGGAGGACGGCACCCCGGTGAACTTCGAGACCTTCGGGCTCGACGCCGTGAGCCGGGGCTGCCTGGGCGGGGTGGGCTTCTGCTTCATCTCGCATTCGGGCATCGTGCAGCCCTGCGGCTACCTGGACCTCAACTGCGGCGACGTGCGCCGGACGCCCTTCCCGGAGATTTGGCGCAGTTCCCAGCAGTTCCTGAACCTGCGCAATCCTGCGGTCTACGAGGGCAAGTGCGGGGTCTGCGAGTACGAGAAGGTCTGCGGCGGCTGCCGCGCGCGGGCTGCCACCATGCGCGGCGGCTATTTGCGCGAGGAGCCGCTCTGCTCGCACACGCCGGTGAAGCTTGCCAGATAAAGGATATCCTCTTAGTCTTGTCGAAGGTAGTGTGCTGTTCTGTCAATGCATGGAATGAATGTTGAGGAACATCAAGAGGTGCGCCATGAAGATTGAGTCATTGCGTCTCAAAAATTTCAAGGCGTTTAAAGATGCCGAGATGACTGGATTGCCAAACTTTTGTGTCTTTGTTGGGGCAAACGGCACGGGTAAGAGTACAATTTTTAGCGTTTTCGGCTTCTTACGTGACGCGATGGCAAGCAACGTCAATACGGCCTTGGCAAAGCTTGGCGGCAGCAAGGGGTTCCAGGAAGTCCGCAGCCGCAATGCCTCTGGTCCAATCGAGATCGAGTTAAAGTTTCGTGATTTCCCGAATTCTCCACTTACAACGTATTTCCTTCAGATAACAGAGGAATCGGGTCGAGTTGTTGTCGAACGTGAGGTATTGAAATACCGTCGGGGCAGTAGCGGCCAGCCGTGGCATTTCCTCGATTTCTCTCGCGGCAAAGGCACCGCCGTTACCAATGAACTGGAACGGGTGGGTGATGTCAAAGAACTTGACCGCGAAGAACAGACGCTAAAATCCCCTGATATTCTCGCGATCAAGGGGCTTGCCCAGTTCGAGCGCTTCCCGGCTGTTGTGGCGTTGGGCGACTTGATTGAGAATTGGCATATCTCCGATTTTCACATCAGCCGCGCAAGGCCAGAACAGGAAGCTGGCTATGCGGAACACCTTTCTCGTGAGGGAGAAAATCTCTCTCTTGTGGTCCAGTATCTCTATAAAAATCATCCCGCAGTGTTTAATAAGATTCTTGATTTATTGAAGATGCGCGTTCCCGGAATATCAAATGTCGATTCCAAGACAACCGAAGAAGGACGTGTGTTGCTGAAATTTCAGGATGGAACATTTGAAGATCCCTTTCTCGCCCGCTATGTGTCTGATGGCACTATTAAAATGTTGGCATATCTAACGCTTTTGTATGATCCAAAAGCGCATCCACTTCTCTGCGTCGAAGAACCAGAAAACCAACTTTACCCTAAGCTGTTGTGGGAGTTGGCAGAAGAGTTCCGTTCTTATGCCAACCGCGGTGGACAAGTCTTTGTTTCCACGCATTCTCCTGATTTTCTCAATGCAACGAAGGTGGAAGAAGTGTTCTGGCTTGTTAAGGTCGCTGGATATACTGAAATTCGAAGAGCAACGGATGATCCCCAAGTCGTGGCATATATGGAGGCTGGCGACCAGATGGGATATCTCTGGGAGCAGGGATTTCTGGAAGGAGCTGACCCAAGATGAGAACTCTGGTTTTCCTCCTTGAAGAACCTTCGGCACAGGAAATGCTTGAAGGGCTTTTGCCACGTATACTTCCAGCTAACATACAGTGGAAGTTTATTGTTTTTCAGGGAAAACAGAGTTTGGAGAAACATCTTGTATTGAAGCTGCGCCACTGGCGATTACCCGATTCTGATTTTATTGTATTGCGAGACCAAGACTCTGGAGATTGCCGCGATATAAAAAGCGGACTTGTAGAGTTGTGCCGCGTTGCAGGTAAAGCTTCGGCACTGGTGCGCATCGCTTGCCGAGAGTTGGAGAGTTTTTATCTTGGCGATTTGCTGGCTGTTGAGCTTGGACTTGGCGTTAAGGGGTTGCGCACGCAGCAACAAAAGGCGAAGTTTCGTGAGCCGGACAGACTGGGGTCGCCATCAACTGAGCTTGAGACCTTGACGAAAGGGCGATACCAAAAACGGGCAGGCTCACGCGCTATCGGCCCGCATCTTGATTTATCAGCCAACCGTTCGCACAGCTTTAACGTCCTTCTTAAGGGCATTAAAGGCATGGTTGCCAGCGGCGTTACGGTCTGAACCTCCAGGAAATGAACAACATGGACACCTTTGACAAGCAGATCCTGGACATCATCCAGTCGAGCTTTCCGCTCTCTTCCCGGCCCTATGTGGCTGTGGGCGCCCAGGTGGGCCTCACGGAATCCGAGGTGCTCTCCCGCGTGCGCCGGCTCAAGGCCCAGGGCGTCATCCGGCGCATGGGCGCGAACTTCGGCTCCCGGCAGCTCGGCTGGAGCTCCACCCTGTGCGGGGCAGAGGTGCCGGAGGACAAGCTGGAGGCCTTCGTGGCCGAGGTCAACAAACACTCTGGCGTGACGCACAACTACCTGCGCGCGCACCAGTTCAACGTCTGGTTCGCGCTCATCGC
>CAZXZF010000203.1:0-5350 GCA_964645095.1 uncultured Desulfocurvus sp.
GGCCGCCTGCTGGGACATGCACGGCTTCAACCGCCTGGGCGGCAACTCGCTGGCCGAGACCGTGGTCGCGGGCGGCATCGTGGGCAAGAAGATCGCCGAGTTCCTGCAAGGGGCCGAGGTCACCTTCAACTCCGCGGTCATCGACGCCGAGGTCAAGAACCAGCAGGAGCGCATCGGAAACATCATCAGCTGCAAGGCCGGCACCGAGAACGTCTACAAGGTGCGCACGGCCATGCAGGACGCCCTGTTCAAGGGCGCCAACATCTTCCGCACCGACGCGGGCCTGACCGAGTGCGTGAACACCCTTCAGGAGACCCTGGTCCGCGCGCGCAAGGTGGGCCTCAAGAGCAACGGCAAGGGCGTCAACCCCGAGCTGTCCGCCGCGCTGAAGATCGAAGGCCAGGTCAAGATGGCCCTCATGCTCGCTTTTGGTGCGCTCAAGCGCACCGAGTCGCGCGGGAGCCACAACCGCGAGGACTTCACCGCCAGAAACGACCGCGACTGGCTGTCGCGCACCCTGGCCACCTGGAAAAGCGCTTCCGACACCCTGCCGACCTTAAGCTACGAGGCGGCCACGAACATCTTCCACATCCCGCCCGGCGACCGCGGCTATGGCAAGAGCGAGATCATCAAGGCCGACGACGTCAAGACCACGGACAAGGGGTAAGCCATGGCCAGATCACTGAAATTCAACATCTTCCGGTACAACCCGCAGGACCCGGAGTCCACCCCGCACATGGAGTCCTTTGTGCTGGAGGAAACCGACTCCATGACCCTGTACATCGTCCTGAACCGCATCCGCGAGGAACAGGACCCGAGCCTGCAGTTCGACTTCTGCTGCCGCGCCGGCATCTGCGGCTCCTGCGGCATGGTCGTCAACGGCCGCCCGAGCCTGGCCTGCCACACCAAGACCCGCGACCTGCCCGATGAGATCACGCTGTTGCCCCTGCCGGTGTACCAGCTGGTGGGCGACCTCTCGGTGGACACCGGGGCCTGGTTCCGCGAGCTCTACGACACCGTGGAGTCCTGGATCCACACCAAGAAGGTCTTTGACCCCAGCGCCCCGGAAGAACGCATGGAGAACGAGGTGGCCGAGGCCATCTACGAGCTCGACCGCTGCGTGGAATGCGGCTGCTGCGTGGCCGCCTGCGGCACGGCAAGGATGCGCCCGGACTTCCTGGGCGCGGCGGGCCTGAACCGCGTGGGCCGGTTCCTCATCGATCCGCGCGACGAACGCACCGAGCAGGACTACTACCAGATCATCGGCAACGACATGGGCATCTTCGGCTGCATGGGCCTGCTCGCCTGCGAGGACGTGTGCCCCAAGCACATGCCCCTGCAGGACCAGCTGGGCTTTTTGCGCAAGAAGATGGGCATCACGGCTCTCAAAAACTTCTTCAAGAAGTAGAACACGGAAAAAAGAGGGATCGCCATGAGAGAAATCAAGGCGGCGGACATCTCGGCGGCCGTGGCGCAAATGTGTATGAGCGCCAACACCAAGCTGCCCGAAGACGTGCGCAGGAAATTCGAGGAAGGCTACAAGAACGAGACCACCGAGGCCGGCCGGGAGATCTTCCGCCAGCTGCTGGAGAACGCCGCCCTGTCCGCGGACACCAAGCTGCCCCTGTGCCAGGACTGCGGCCTGGCCATCTTCTACGTGGAGATGGGCGAGGACGTGCATGTTCCGGGCGGCCTGAACAAGGCCATCACCGAGGGCATGGTCACGGGCTACAAGGACGGCTTCCTGCGCAAGAGCAGCTGTGACCCGCTTTCGCGCAAGAACACCGGCGACAACACTCCGGCCATCATCCACGTCGACTTCGTGCCCGGCGACCGGCTCAAGATCAGCTACATGGCCAAGGGCGGCGGTTCGGAGAACATGAGCCGCGTGACCATGCTCAGCCCCTCCCAGGGCTGGGAAGGCATCAAGAAGTTCGTGGTGGGCCGCGTGGCCGAGGCCGGGCCCAACCCCTGCCCGCCCACCATCCTGGGCATCGGCATCGGCGGCACCTTCGAGCAGGCCCCCAAGATCGCCAAGAAGGCGCTGTTGCGCAAGCTCGACGACGTGCACCCGGACCCCCAGGTTGCGGCCATGGAGGCGGAACTCCTCGCGGCCGTGAACAAGCTCGGCATCGGCCCCATGGGCCTGGGCGGGTCGTACACCTGCCTGGCCGTGAAGATCGCCCTGGCCCCCTGCCACATCGCCAGCCTGCCGCTGGCCGTGAACGTGCAGTGCCACAGCGCCCGGCACGAGGAGGTGGAATTCTGATGCCCACGTACACCCTGAACACCCCGCTCACCGATTCCGACATCGACAAGCTGCGCGCAGGCGACGTGGTGCTGTTAAACGGCATCATCTACTCCGGCCGCGACGCCGCGCACAAGAAGCTCATGGACCTTCTGGACCGTGGCGAGGCCCTGCCCTTTGACCTGAAAGGCGCCTCCATCTACTACGTGGGCCCGTCTCCCGCGCCCCCGGGCCGGCCCATCGGGTCCGCCGGGCCGACCACCAGCTACCGCATGGACGCCTACGCCCCGCGCCTGCACGCCCTGGGCCTCAAGGCGTCCATCGGCAAGGGCAAGCGCTCGGACGAGGTCAAGGCGGCCATGCGCGAGCACAAGGCCGTGTACTTCGGCGCCACGGGCGGCGCTGGAGCGCTGCTCAGCAAGTGCATCACCGCCTCCAAGGTCATCGCCTTTGACGACCTGGGACCCGAGGCCATCCGCGAGATGACGGTGAAGGACTTCCCCCTGCTCGTCATCAACGACGCCTTTGGCGGGGAGCTCTACGCCAAGCCGAACCTCGACGACTAGCAAGCAATTGGCCGGGGGAGGCCTCTGTGCGGCGCTACCGCAGCAGGCCAGCTCAAGACGCCCCCGAATGCCTCGCCACCAAGGCGGGCCGGTCTTCCGCCACCCCCGGATCAACGGAAGAACCGGCCCCCCTCTGGCGGGCACGGCCACTCTCACGGACGCTACCCCAGGACGCGGTCAGGGCCAGCGCCCTGGCCGGCCCCAAGAATGACGCCCTTGCCTTGGCGGAACCTGTCTGCTACTTCCCAGGCTGGGAGCCTTTGCCCCGGAGGAGCGTCCATGCAGACCCTCAACCTCGCCGCAGACCGCGACCCCGCCTTCCAGGCCGAGGTCGCCAGCGAAAGCGGCCAACGTCTGGAATCCTGCTATCAGTGCGGCATGTGCACCGCCGGCTGCGTCTACACCCCGGACTACGATTTCCCCGTGCACCAGGTCATGCATCTGGTGCAGCTGGGCCTGCGCGAGCGCGCGCTGTCCTGCCGCGCCATCTGGCTCTGCGCCACCTGCCAGGCCTGCACCACCCGCTGCCCCAACAACATCGACGTGGCCAAGGTCATGGACGTGCTGCGGCACATGGCGCGCCGCGCCGGGCACGCCCCGGAGGCCAACGTCAAGACCTTCGCCGACGGCTTCCTGTCCTCCGTGGCCAAGCATGGCCGGGTCTTCGAGGCCGGGCTGGCCGCCGTGTTCGCGCTGAAGTCCGGCAAGCCCCTGCAGGACGCTTCCCTGGGCCTGCCCATGCTCAGGCGCGGCAAGCTTTCGCTGACCCCGCACGAACCCGAGGGCAACGGCAAGGCCGAGGTGGCGGCCATCTTCTCCCGCTTCCGCTTCGCGGATCAAGGGGTTTGCCGCTACTCCCGCGACGAAGCCCAGCGCAGCGGCGCGCCGCAGGACCGCTCCAAGACCGTGAAGGACAGCGCCCACACGACGGAGGACAGCCAATGAGCGGCTCCGCCACGACAAGCCTGACTCTGGGCTACTACCCCGGCTGCTCCCAGACCGGCACCGCTGCCGAGTACGACCGCTCGTCCCGGGCCTGCTGCCAGGCGCTGGGCGTGACCCTTGTGGACGTGCCGGACTGGACCTGCTGCGGGTCAACGCCCGCGCACACCGTGGACCATTTTCTCGCCGGGGCGCTGGCCGCGCGCAACCTGCTCCAGGCCGAGCTCAGCGGGCACGACCGCATGGCCACGCCCTGCCCCAGCTGCCTGGCCGCCCTGCGCACCGCCAGCCAGCACCTGGCCGAGAGCGCCCACCAGGAGAGCGGAACGCCGGAAGAAGGCGGCCAGAACGAGCCGAGCTATCGGGCCGAAGTGGAGCGCCTGCTGGACCGGCCCGCGCCCCTGCGCGCCGTTGCCGTGTCCGTGCTCCAGGTGCTGGTGGAGGACGTGGGCCTCGCGGCCATCGCCGCTGCGGTGAAAAAACCGCTCACCGGCCTGCGCGTGGCCCCGTACTACGGCTGCCTCCTGAACCGCCCGCCGGGGCTCATGGCCTTCGACGACCCCGAGAACCCCACGGCGCTGGACCGCGTGCTCACAGCCTGCGGGGCCACGGTGGTGGATTTCCCCTTCAAGACCGAGTGCTGCGGCGCGGCCTTCGGCATGCCCCGGCTGGACATCATGCAGCGGCTTTCGGCGCGCATCCTGGACATGGCGGAGACCTGCGGGGCCGACGTCATCGTGGTGGCCTGCCCGCTGTGCCAGATGAACCTGGACCTGCGGCGCGGGCAGGTGAACAAGGCCGCAGGCCGGGACTACGCCCAGCCGGTGCCGTATTTCACCCAGCTTCTGGGCCTGGCCCTGGGCCTGGCCGAGGACGGCCTGGGCCTGGACAAGCTGGTTGTGGACCTGCGCCCGGCCCTGGAGGCGGCCCGCGCCCGCGAGCAGAAACGCTCCGAGGAGGCTGCCGCCGCTGCCGCTGCCAAGGCCGCTGCCAAGGCCGCCGCCAAGGCCGATGTGACGAACGGCCAGAAGCCCGGCAAGCCCGGCGCTGGGCCCTGCCAGAAGGAGGGCGCCCCATGCGCCTAGGCGTCATGGCCCGCCACTGCGGCGACAACGGCGAGGAGGCTTCGTGCGCCTAGGCGTCATGGTCTGCCACTGCGGCGACAACTGCGAGGAGGCTTCGTGCGCATAGGCGTCATGGTCTGCCACTGCGGCGACAACGGCGAGGAGGCTTCGTGCGCATAGGCGTCATGGTCTGCCACTGCGGCGACAACGGCGAGGAGGCTTCGTGCGCATAGGCGTCATGGTCTGCCACTGCGGAAACAACATCGCCGCCACCGTGGACTGCGAGGCCGTGGCGCTCGCCGCGCGGGAATTCCCGGACGTGGTCTACTCCACAGACCACATGTACGCCTGCTCCGACCCCGGCCAGGGCACCATCGAGCAGACCATCCGCGACCTCAAGCTCGACGGCGTTGTGGTGGCCTCCTGCTCGCCCCGAATGCACGAGGTGACCTTCCGCCGGGCCGTGGAGCGCGCTGGCCTGAACCGCTACATGTTCGAGATGGCCAACATCCGCGAGCACGTGGCCTGGA
>CAZXZF010000204.1:0-5328 GCA_964645095.1 uncultured Desulfocurvus sp.
AAGACCGGCACCGTGGTTCTGGGCGGCAACGTGCGCCTGACCAAGGTCGCCGTGGCCCACGGCAACCTGCAGATCGTGGTGGCCGAGACCCCCAACGTGAGCCAGCCCGGAGCCTTCTCCGGCGGGACGACCCAGGTGACCCCGCAGACCGACCTCAAGGTCAAGGAGCAGAACAACCGCCTGCTGCTCATGGAGGGCGCGACCCTGCAGGAGCTGGTGGACGGCCTGAACTCCGTGGGGGCCACCCCGCGCGACCTGATCTCGGTGTTGCGCACCCTCAAGACCGCTGGTTCCCTGCATGCCGACCTGGAGGTGATCTAGCATGGCGGACATGATGATGGACGCCTCGCTTGCGGCCAAGAAGGCCCAGGACAGCGAGCTGGTGCAGCTCAAGACCCAGGTGGACCGCCTGCGCGGCGACCTGACCCCCGGCCCGTCCAAGGACAAGAAGCTGCGCGAGGCCTGCACGAACTTTGAGGCCGTGTTCATCGGCAAGCTCTGGGAGCAGATGCGCGCCACTGTGCCCAAGGGCGGCTACCTGCAGTCGCCCCAGGAGGACATGTACCGCTCCATGTTCGACCGCGATTTTTCCGAAAAGATGGCCAGGGACGGCGGCATCGGCCTGGGCGACATGCTCTACGGCCAGCTCAAGGGCAGGCTTTTGAACTCCACCAAGTCCATCCAGGCGGACGGGGCGGCCTCCATGCGTCCGGCCCCGAAGCCCGCGACGGCTGTGGCGGCCCCGCTGAGCGATCCCGCCAAGGTGCTGGAGGCCAGGCAGCTCAACCCGCTGGTCCAGCGCCCGCAGGTCCAGGCTCCGGCACGTCCGGCCTCGGTGGCGGGAGATGTCATGCCTGACGTCGAGGCCCTGGCCAAGCGCATCGAAGATGCCTACGACCGCCGGGCCCAGTCCGCAGACGGCGCAGGCGCGGCCACTGGCCGCAGACTTGCAGCTATTGGCTAGAAGGCTGCCCGCTGCCCTTGGTCAGGCAGCGGGACATTTAAACAAACCCTGAAATAACAGAATGTTTTGGAGAGGGAGGAAGCCGGCATGCTGCAACTTATCCAGGCAAATTTGTCCCGTCAGGTTCGCGCACTGGAGCTTCTTTCCTCCCTTTTGGAAGAAGAATTTGCCGCTCTCATGGGGCGTCAGCCTCAGGACGTGAGCGTCCTTGAGCTTTCGGTGCAGGACCTGATGCGTCAGCTCGTGGCCGAGCGCATGCAGCTCAGACGCTTCATCGGCGCAGGCTATCCCGGGTCGGAGCGCATGCGCGACGTGATGGCGAAGCTCCCTGCCGAGACCGCCGCGAAGATCAGCGCCGATCTGGCCGACATGGACAGAAGCGAGCAGCTCTGCGCCATGCAGGCCGACAAGAACCGCCAGCTGGCCCTGGGCCTCTTCGACCAGAGCATGCAGCTTTTGACGCACCTGCACCAGGCCATCCAGCCGACCAAGAGCGATGTGTACGGCAAGCGCGGACGCTTCACCAAGCCGCCGCAGGGCCAGGCCAGCTTCTTCAGCGGGAGGCTCTAAATGTTCGGCGCCAACTCCATCCTCGACATCGGCCGCAGCGGGCTCTTTGCGGCCCAGGCCGCCATCTCGGTGACGGGCGAGAACATCGCCAACGTCAGCACCGAGGGCTACAGCCGCCGCACCGTCCGCTTCGACGAGGCCTACAACATCGACTTCATGCCTGGCCAGGTCGGCACGGGCGTCTGGGCTGGCGAGATCCAGCGCCACTTCGACCAGTACGTGGAGACCCAGTACTACGACCAGGCCACCCTGCGTGACCGCTGGGACACGCTCTACACGCAGCTCCAGGGCACGGAGAGCCTGTTCAACGAGTCCCAGGGCTTTGGCCTGAGTTCGAGCCTGACCACCTTCTTCGACAACTGGGAGAATCTGACCCAGCGGCCCGAGGATGCGGGCAGCCGCAGCCAGGTCATCGAGGGCGCCCAGACCCTGGTGTCCACCCTGCACCAGGCCGACGCCGACCTCGTGCTCATGCAGCAGAAGGCCGACACGGCCATCACCCAGGAAGTGGGGAACGTCAACGACCTGCTCAAGCAGATCGCGGACCTGAACACCCAGATCAAGGTCCACGACATCCCCGGCGCCAACAACGCCAACCAGCTCTATGACCAGCGCGGCATGCTCGTGCGCGATCTGGCGAAGCTTGTGGACATCAATTACCTGGACAAGGGCAGCGGAAACATCACCATCACCACCAAGGCCGGCCAGACCCTGGTGGACAACGAGCAGTATTTTTCCCTTTCCTATGATGCCGCCGAGTCCACCAAGTCGCTCATGGCGGAGTCGTCCTTTGACGGCAACGTCTACTTCAAGGGCAGCGACAATCTTGAATACACGTTGGAGGTCACCAGCAACGCCGGCGCAAGCTTCAACGTCGGCAGCGCCGCTGCCGCGACCTTCCGCGTCTCCGTGGACGGCGGCAACACCTGGCTCAAGAATGCCGACGGCACGGACAAGGTCTTCTATGCCCGGCCCGAGGACCACATGGTTGACGTGGGCAACATCCAGGTCTGGTTCGGCAGCGCCACCGACTCGGCCGTGGCGCCCGGCACCGCCTTCACCAAGGGCGACCGCTTCACCATCGTGCCCAAGAAGGCCCTGTACTGGGTTCAGAACACCTCCACCAAGGAGAATATTTCCCCCATCACCAGCCTGACCGGCGTGGACCAGCCCAACCGGCTCTCCGGCGGCAAGCTCGCGGGCCTGTTCAACTTCCGGGACGACTACGTGGGCAAGTACCGCGAGAACCTGGACTCCATCTCCGAGACCCTGGCCTGGGAGCTCAACCGCCGCCACAGCCAGGGCGTCGGCCTGGAAAAGCTCACCGACGTGCAGGGCTCCTACTCCGTGGTCGATGACTACCGCGCCCTGGCCAGCGGCTCCTCGGGCCTGGTCTACGCCAGCAAGCTCACAAGCGGCAGCGCCAACATCTACATCTACAACGCCAGCACCGGCCTGCTTGTTTCCGGAGCGGCCCTGGATTTCAGCAATGCAGTGGGCCAGCAGAACTTCGACCCTGCCACCACGACCATCACTGACGTTCGCGACGCCATCAACAGGACCTTCGCCGGGAGCCTCACGGCCTCGGTGGTCAACCACAAGCTGTCCATCTCGGCCGAGAGCGGCTATGGTTTCGCTTTTGGCACGGACACTTCCGGCCTGGTGGCGGGCCTGGGGCTGAACACCTTCTTCGACGGCTCCAACAGCCGCGACCTTCAGGTGAACACCAAGATCACCACGGACCAGAACAACCTCTGCACCGGGCATGTGAACGGCGCGGGGGAGGCCAACCAGGGCGACGCGACAGCGGCCAAGGCCATCGCCGACCTGCGCAGCACAAAGGTCGACGTGACCACCGTGCGCAGCGGCACCGTGAGCCAGAGCGTGGTCAAGTACTACGACAGCCTGGTGGCCACCGTGGGCGCGGACACGGCCAAGGTGAAGTTCAGCTACGAGTACAAGAAGACCCTGGCGGGTGACCTGGACGACCGCCAGCAGTCCATTTCCGGCGTGAACCTGGACGAAGAGATGGCCAGCCTCATCAAGTATCAGCATGCCTACACGGCTGCGGCCAAGCTCATCACCACCGCAGACCAGATGCTGCAAACCCTGCTTTCGCTCAAGTCCTAGGGCAGGAGGAACAACATGTTCCGTATCTCACAGAACCAGCTGTTCACCCAGTATCTCAATGGGATGAACAACTCGCTCAGCAATCTGGTCGAGTCGAACCTGCAGGCCCAGACCCAGAAGCGTGTCAACAAGCCCTCGGACGATCCCACGGCCACGGCGCGCATCCTGGACCACCGCGACACCCTGCACGCCTACGACCAGTACTCGACCAACCTGGACACGGCCAAGGGCTGGCTGACCATGAGCGACTCCACCCTCACGCAGGTGTCGACCATCATCACCCGCGCCAAGGAATTGGCCGAGCAGGCCTCAACCGGCACCATGTCCGCCGACAACCGCCAGCAGATCAGCTACGAGGCGCGCCAGCTCTTTGACCAGCTCCTGGAGCTGGGCAACATGCAATACGAGAACAAGAGCATCTACGCCGGGCACAAGACCGATGCCAACGCCTTCCGCGAAGTGCTCTGGATGACCACCAACGATCCCTCGCTGACCTCGTCCAACAGCTTCCAGATCGACGGCTTTTCCAAGCAGACCACGCTGGTGCAGTTCACCGACCCCAGCGGCGCCGCGGCAACGGGCGCCCAGATCGACATGAGCACCGCAGGCGTGCGCTACAGCATCGACGGCGGCCGGACCTTCCTGAACGACGGCACAGTGACCAAGGACCTGACCACCGGGAAGGTCCTTTTGACCCTGCCCCAAAGCGGCGCCTCGGTGACCTTTGCCCAGGATTCCAAGGTCAAGGTCAACAGTCCCACCGACTTCAATAATTCCAGCGGCTCCTGGCTTTGGTTGCGGCCTTCCGCCGTGTACCAGGGCGACGACGCCGACGCCATCAAGGTCAGCTCCATGGGCACGGGCACGGAGTCCATCAGGGGAGCGGCTTCCGGGGCCTTCCCCGGCAACACCCTGGTGCGCATCGAGAACACCACCACCCTGAACCAGGCCATCAGCTATTCCTACAGCATGGACAACGGGCTGTCCTGGGTCACGGGCAACTCCGTGGCCGCAGACTCGACAGCCAGCAACGCCATGCTCAACGTGGCCGGGGGCGGCGTGCTCACGCTGAACTCCAACGGCTCGAACGTGCTCCAGGCCGGAGCGCAGTTCCTGGTGTCTCCGCGCACCGCAGCCATCAACCTGCAGGTGAATGTCAGCGAGACCGTGCGCATCAACGACGTGGGCAAGGACATCTTTGGCGGCATCTACCAGGACCCGGACAGGATTTCGAGCAATGGCGGCGCGCGCCTGTCCCTGACCAGCAGCAACGCCTCGGTGGTGTTCAGCGGCAACTCCATGAAATTCACCGCCAGCGGCAGCGGGGTGGTCTCCAAGAATTTGTTCGAGACCATGGGCAACCTGGTGGCCTTTCTGGAGACCAACACCCAGAGCGGCGTGTCGCAATGCCTGGAGAGTTTGAGGCAGTCGCAACAGCAGGTGCTGACAAGCGTGGCCAGCGTGGGCGGCCGCGAGAACAGGCTGAACATCACCTCGAATATCTTGCAGAACCTGACGCTCAATGAGAATGAGCGCATCAGCGCCGAAGAGGACATCGACATCGGCGAGCTCATGACCAAGCTCACGCAGCAGCAGACGGTCTACCAGGCCGTGCTCAAGTCCTCGTCCATGATCATGCAGATGAATCTGATGCAGTACATATA
>CAZXZF010000205.1:0-3546 GCA_964645095.1 uncultured Desulfocurvus sp.
TTTCTCGGCAAAACGGCTTGACGTTTCGGGGGGAGTCTGGAATAGAAGCCGTGGGGCATTGTTCGCATTTTCACAATAACCGCACGGGCGTCCGGTCGGCTGGCTTCTAGAGGAGGCGGCCTTGACGGGCGTCCTCTTTTCCGGTCGGACACTTGGGTATGGCACGGGGTAGTGGCATGGGGTTTGAGCAAAGGATCGCGGAGCGCTCGAAAGAGCTGGCCGACAAGTGGGCCGACCTCATTCTGGGCACCTATCCGCCTGAGACGCAGGCGGTATGGAAATCAAACCGCGAGCGTTTCTCCAATCCCGTGGGCCACGCCATCCACACCGCCGCCTCGGAACTCATCCCCCTGCTGCTCGCCTGGAACGACGCCGACGCCGTGGCGGCTGCGCTGACCAGGCTGGTGAAGATCCGCGCCGTGCAGGACTTTTCGCCCAGCCAGGCGCTGTCCTTCGTCTTTCTTTTCAAAAAGCTTCTGCGTCAGGAGTTCATGAAGGAGCTGGCCGCACAGGGCGCCCTTGAGGAACTCTTGGCCTTTGAGACCCGGGTGGACAACCTGGCGGTCATTGCCTTTGACCTCTACGTGGCTGCGCGCGACCAGGTGCAGAGCATGCGCGTGGAGGAGGTCAAGCGGGCGCACACGAACATCGTGCGCCGGGCCAATTTGATGCATTCGGACGTTACGGCTGAAAAAGCCGGGTAATTTCTCATGGAGGGTGCGGAACCGGCTCTTAGCGGGTCCGGGTCGGCCAAACAACAAGCGAGGTGACGGCAGATGAAAGCGATCTATTCACTCATTCTGGTCCTGGCCCTGGTGGTGATCGCCACGCTGGGCGCGGGCGCGGCAAAGATGCAGATCATCTTCGCGTACTGCGTTCCCGGCACGGCGTTCGTCATCTTCGTGGTCGGGTTCGTGGCCAAGGTCATCGGCTGGGCCAAGAGCCCGGTGCCCTTCCGCATCCCCACCACCGGCGGCCAGCAGCAATCGCTGGACTGGATTCCGCAGAACAAGTGGGACAACCCCTCCACCGGCCCGCAGACGGCCATGCGCATGTTCCTGGAGATCGTGACCTTCCGGTCGCTGTTCCGCAACACCAAGGTGGTTTTGAAGCACGACGATGGCAAAAACCCCATCGTGGCCTATGTGTCGAACAAATGGCTGTGGCTCTTCGCCATCCTGTTCCACTACTCCTTCCTGATCATCGTTGTGCGCCACATGCGCCTGTTCCTGCAGCCCGTGCCCCTGGTCATCAACGCCGTGGAGTTCGTGGACAGCGTTTTCCAGATCTACGCGCCCACCCTCTACCAGACCGACATGCTCATCCTGGCCGGCGCGGGCTTTTTGCTTGCGCGCCGCCTATTTGACGCCCGCCTGCGCTACATCTCGCTGGTGAACGACTACTTCCCGCTGCTGCTGATCCTCGCCATCGCGCTCTCGGGCATGTACATGCGCTACATCGCCAAGGTCGACGTCATGGCCATCAAGGAAGTGGTCATGGGGCTCACCACCTTCCACTTCAAGGCCCCGGTGGGCATCGACATCAGCTTCTACGTGCACCTGTTCCTGGTCAGCACGCTCCTGGTCTACTTCCCCTTCAGCAAGCTGATGCACCTGGGCGGCGTGTTCCTCTCGCCCACGCGCAACCTGCCCAACGACAGCCGCATGCACCACCACGAGAACCCGTGGAACAATCCCGCCATCAAGGCCCACAGCTACGAGGCCTACGAGGATGAGTTCCGCGCGCCGATGTTCGAGGCCGGACTGCCCCTGGAGAAGAACCCGGAGGAAGCCGCCTAGACAAGGCGCACGCACCACGGGCCCAACAAGCACGAAACTTTTTCCGTGAGGAGAAGACATGGCGAAGATAATCAAACCCGATGAAATGCTCAGGAGCATCAACTACGCCCCGCCGGCCACCGGCTGGATGGAGACGCCCAATGACCTGAGCCCTGGCCGCTTTGCCTACCCGGCCAAGCTGGACAAGGTCGAGTACCTCATGCACGAGGTTCCCGGGGTGTTCGGAAATCCGCGCACCTGGAACCCGGAGGACGCCGACTGGAAGCTGCCTTCCAACTGGAAGGAAATCGTCGTCAACGGCTTTAAGGAGCGCCTGGACAAGTACCGCTCGCTCAAGCTGTTCATGGACATCTGCGTGCGCTGCGGCGCCTGCGCCGACAAGTGCCACTTCTTCATCGGCGGCGGCGACCCCAAGAACATGCCCGTGCTGCGCGCAGAGCTCATGCGCTCCATCTACCGCGGCGAGTTCACCCTGGCCGGCAAGATCCTGGGCAAGCTCACCGGCGCGCGCGTCATGGAAGAGGACGTGCTCAAGGAATGGTTCCTCTACTTCTACCAGTGCACCGAATGCCGCCGCTGCTCGCTCTACTGCCCGTACGGCATCGACACCGCCGAAGTGACCATGATGGCGCGTGAGCTGCTGCACCTGGTGGGCATCAACATCAACTGGATCCTGGAGCCTGCGGCCAACTGCACCCGCACCGGCAACCACCTTGGCATCCAGCCGCACGCCTTCAAGGACATCGTCGAGTTCATGGTCGACGACATCGAGACCATCACCGGCAAGCGCATGAATGTCCCCATCAACGAAAAGGGCCACGAGGTGCTGTTCATCACCCCCTCGGGCGACGTCTTCGCCGATCCGGGCATCTACACCTTCATGGGCTACCTGATGCTCTTCGACGCCATCGGGCTGGACTACACGCTCTCCACCTACGCCTCCGAGGGCGGCAACTTCGGCCTGTTCACCCACTCGGACATGATGAAGGCCATCAACGGCAAGATGTACAACGAGGCCAACCGCCTGGGCGCCAAGTGGATCCTCGGCGGCGAGTGCGGCCACATGTGGCGCGTGGTGAACCAGTACATGGACACCATGAACGGCTCCATGCAGGGCCCGCAGATGCAGACCCCGGTCAACCCCATCACCGGCACGGTGTTCAAGAACGCCAAGCAGACCAAGATGGTGCACATCGCCGAGTTCACCGCCGACCTCATCAAGAACAACAAGCTCAAGCTCGACAAGAGCCGCAACTCGGACATCATCGCCACCTACCATGACTCCTGCAACCCGGCGCGCGGCATGGGCATGTTCGAAGAGCCCAGGTACGTGCTGAACAGCGTGGTCGACCAGTTCCACGACATGCCCGTCAACACCATCCGCGAGCAGACCTTCTGCTGCGCCGGCGGCTCGGGCCTGAACACCGACGAGATCATGGACATCCGCATGCGCGGCGGCCTGCCGAGAGGCAACGCGCTGTCCTACGTGCAGGAAAAGCACGGGGTCAACACCATGGCCTGCGTCTGCGCCATCGACCGCGCCACCCTGATCCCGCTGGCCGACTACTGGGCCCCGGGCGTCAAGATCACCGGCCTGCACGAACTGGTGGGCAACGCGCTGGTCCTCGACGGCGAGGAAGAGCGCACCATGAACCTTCGCCAGGAACCCCTGCCGGGCTTTGAGGAGGAATAGAATGAAACTCTACAACGGCGGCAAAATCATCACCGGACTGGTGATCTTCCTGGG
>CAZXZF010000205.1:3646-5279 GCA_964645095.1 uncultured Desulfocurvus sp.
CTTTGACCAGCCCAACAACTTCATGGACGAGGGCCTGGAGAAGCGCCAGTTCGCGCTTCTGTGCAACCACTGCGCCAACGCCTCCTGCGTGCGCGTGTGCCCCACCCAGGCCACGTACAAGCGCCCGGACGGCATCGTGGCCATGGACTACCACCGCTGCATCGGCTGCCGCTACTGCATGGCCGCCTGCCCGTACGGCTCGCGCAGCTTCAACTTCATGGAGCCGCGCCTGCACCTGGACCTGACCAAGCTGAACAAGGAGTTCCCCACGCGCATGCGCGGCGTGGTCGAGAAGTGCAACTTCTGCGTTGAGCTTCTGGCCCAGGGCAAGCAGCCCGCCTGCGTCGAGGCCTCTGCCGGCGCGCTGGTCTTCGGCGACCTGTCCGATCCGGCCAGCGAAGTGCGCAAAGTCCTGCGCGAGCACTACACCATCCGGCGCAGGCCGGCGCTCGGCACCGAACCGGGCGTCTACTACATCATCTAGGGGGCGGACATGCTCGAAAAAGCACTCAAAGGAAGCACCAAGTATTATCTCTGGATCGGGTTCCTGCTCCTGATCATCCTGGGCGCCTCCGGCGTCTACCTGATGCAGCTGATGCAGGGCCTGACCATCACCGGCATGAGCCGCGACGTGTCCTGGGGCTTCTACATCGCCCAGTTCACCTACCTGGTCGGCCTGGCCGCCAGTGGCGTCATGATCGTCCTGCCCTACTACTTCCACCACTACAAGCAGTTCAAGGATCTCGTGATCTTCGGCGAGTTCATGGCCATCGGCGCGGTGGTCATGTGCCTGGGCTTCATCGTGGTCGACATCGGCCAGCCCCAGCGCATGCTGAACGTGCTCCTGTACCCCACGCCCAACTCCATCCTGTTCTGGGACATGGTCGTGCTGAACGGCTACCTGATCCTGAACGTGGTGGTGGGCTGGACCTGCCTGGAGTGCGACCGCCAGCACCTGCCCCACCCCAAGTGGAGCAAGACCCTGGCCTACGTCTCCATCATCTGGGCCTTCTCCATCCACACCGTGACGGCGTTCCTGTACCAGGGCCTGCCCGGCCGCCACTACTGGCTCACCGCCATCCTGGCCGCCCGCTTCCTGGCGAGCGCCTTCTGCTCCGGCCCGGCCATCCTGCTCCTGGTCATCATGCTCACCCAGAAGGTCAGCACCTTCAAGGCCAACGCCGAGGGCATCGCCACCCTGGCCAAGATCATCACCTACGCCATGTGCGTGAACGTGTTCTTCTTCCTCCTGGAAGTGTTCACGGCCTTCTACTCCGGCATCCCCGGCCACATGCACTCCATCGTCTACCTGTTCGTGGGCACCCACGGCCACCACGAGCTGGTGCCCTTCATGTGGACAGCGGCGTTCCTGGGCATCGGCAGCCTGTGCCTGCTCATCCCGCCCAAGCTGCGCGACAACCTGAAGCTCTTGCCCTGGTCGCTGGCCATCCTGGTCATCGCCACCTGGATCGACAAGGGCCTTGGCCTCTTGATCGGCGGCTTCAACCCGACCCCGTTCGAGACCATCACTCCCTACTGGCCCACCGGCAAGGAGCTCATCGTCTCGGCCATGATCTACGCCATCGGCGCCCTGGTGGTGACCATCCTGTTCAAGGTGGCCACCGAGGTGAAG
>CAZXZF010000206.1:0-5244 GCA_964645095.1 uncultured Desulfocurvus sp.
ACACCGAGAACAGGCGCGAGAGCGTGTCCGGCTGCATGCCGATGCCGTTGTCCTCAATCTCGAAGAACACGCCGCTGGCGTCGGGCCGGGCGCGGAACACGACCTCGTGCTTGTCCTTGGTGTGGTCTTCCAGGCAGGCGTCCACGGCGTTCTCCAGGATGTTGACCATGGCGGCCGAGAGCACCACGCTGTCCACGGCGAAGCGGCCCAGGTTTGGTGCGATCTCGCTCACAAAGCTGACGCCCAGCTGCTCGGCCTTGGGCGCCACGGTCTCGGCCACCTGGGTGGCCAGCTCTGCGGCCTCGGTCTCGCGCAGCTGCAATTCGCGCTTCTTGGCGTAGAACAGGATGTCCAGCACCATGCCCTTGATGCGTCCGATGAGCTCCGTGACCTTGCCCCAGCCCGCCTGGACCAATTGCTGGTCGCCCGAGCGGAAGCCCGCGTTGACCTTGTACACGCCGCCGTCCAGCGCCGTGAGCAGGCCCTTGATGCCGTGGGACAGGGAGGCGATGAGCATGCCAAGGGAGGCCAGATGGTCCTGCATGCGCGAGAGCTCGGTGATGTCCGTGGCCATCTCCATGACGCCCTCGATCTCGCCCGCCTCGTTGCGTATGGGCGCGGTCCAGACCACCACGTTCACCGGCTGGCCGTCCTTGCCGCGCACCACGAGTTCGCTCTGGTGCGGCTGGCCGTCCTCGAATGTCTTGAGGGTGGGGCAGCCGAAGCAGGGGCGGCCTGTGCCGCAATAGGCCTCGTAGCACAGCCCGCCGGTGCGGTTGCCGAACTCGGCCCGGAAGCGGCGGTTGGCGGCCTGGATGCGCAGGTGCCGGTCCTGCACGGTGATGAAGCAGGGGGCCTCGTCGAAAAGCTGCTGGTAGCGCTGCCTTGTGGCCCGCAGTTCGTCCTGCAGGCGCTGCACCTCGCCCGCGTCCACGGCCAGCTCCAGCACCAGGTCCACATCGCCGTCCACACCCCGGATGGGCGCGGTGTGCACCATGACCGCAGACAGGGTCTCGTCCGGCCCGAACAGGGCTTCGCGGCTCTTCTGGCCCTGGCCGGTGGCGAGCGTGCGGCCCACGGGGCTCCCGCTGGGCGAGCCCGAGGCTCCGGCGTAGACGGCGTAGCCCATCTGGCCCACGTGGTCGCCCAGGCGCTCGCGGTAGAGCTGGTTGGCCGAGACGATGCGCTGGTCGCGGTCCTGGATGGAGACCAGGCAGGGCAGGCCGTTGAAGATGCCCAGGCCGCCCTCCACGTCGCCCCCCACGTCGCCGGTCACGCCGCCGATGAGCTGGGTCAGGCCCTCCACCGCGCCCTTGACCGCGCACTCGCGCTCCAGGTCCACCAGCTTTTCGGCCTGCTGCTGGACCATCTCTTCGAGGTTCTCGGTGTGGCTTTTCAACTGGTGGCGCAGGGAGATCTTTTCGTTGGCGCGCTTGAGCGCGATCTCCAGGACGTCCGGCCCCACGGGCTTGGCGATGAAGTCGCAGGCGTCGAGCTTGAGCCCGGCCACGGCCATGTCCAGGTCGCCGTGGCCGGTGACCAGGATGACCTCGGTGTCCGGGCTTATGTCCTTGATTTGGCGCAAAAGCTCCAGGCCGTCCATGCCGGGCATGCGGATGTCGGTGAGGACCACCGGGGGATGCACGCGCTCGAAGACAGCCAGCGCCTCGTCGCCGCTGGCCGCCTCAAACACCGTGTAGCCCATGTCGGCCAAGGTGATGCCGACCACCTTGCGGATTCCGGCCTCGTCGTCCACAAGAAGCACATCCATCGTCATTGAGCCTGCCCTTGGCGCCAATCACAGCCTGTCCGGCCGGACCGCGCCCGTGTTCTGGGGCGAATCCTACAGCAAGTCCCCCCGGAAGGGAAAGGGGCTCCTGGCGGCCGTCAAGGCGCGCCGATGGCCCCTTCCACGATGCCCAGCACCTGGGCCGGCTCAAAGGGCTTGTTCACCGTGGCGATGGCCTTGCGGATGGCCAGGTGGATGCCCGCCAGGCCGCTTATGACCACCACGGGCAGGTCCTTGAATTCCGGCTTCTGGCTGAACTTGCGGTAGAACCGGGGGCCCCACTCGTCGGGCATCTCCAGGTCCAGGGTCAGGAGGTCCGGCTTCTCGCGCTCCATGACCTCCATGGCGGCCTCTCCGCCCGAGGCCGAGCAGGTGGCGTAGCCGCGTTCCTTGAAGATGGACACAAGGTATTCCACGATATCAGGATCGTCGTCCACCACCATGATCTTCTTCGCCATCTTACGCCTCCTTAATGTTCTGCGTCGATATTCTGCGTCAACGCGCCGTCGGCTGTGGCGCCTCTGGCTTCCAAAATCCGCGCGGCCTCCCGCAAAAGCGCCTCCGGGCTGGGGGGCTTCTCCACATAGCCGTCCACATCGGGCAGCAGCCCGCCGTCCTTGCCAAGCATCCCGCTGCGCACAAGGGACAGCGAGTGCCGGAAGGCCTCGCCTCCGATGGCCGAGACCACGAGCACCCCGACTGTTTTGAGCTCCTCGTCGGCCTTGAGCCGCTGGAAGAGCCGGATGCCGCCCTGGTTCGGCATCATCAGGTCCAGGCTGACGAGGTCGGGCTTCCAGTCTGTGGCCTTGCGGAAGCCCTCCTCGCCATCGCGGGCCGTGGCCGTCTCATACCCGGCAGTCTCGAAGACCGCAGCGATGTACAGCCTGAGGTGCATCTCGTCGTCCACGACGAGCACCCGGCCCCGGCCCTGATTTCGGCCCGAAACCGAGGTCATGGCCTATTCCCCGCTGCGCGGCACCCCGTAGGGACTCACGTCCACCTTGTCGGGATGGTTCACGCTCAATACCGGGCAGGCCGAGCGCAGCACAACCTGCTCGATGGTGCTGCCGAGCATGGCCTGTTCCGGGTCCACGTCCTTGGTGTGGTGGGCCATGACGATCAGGTCGGCCTTGCTCTCACGCGCGTACTTGAGCACCTCCACGTGCGGGGTGCCCTCGCGCAGGGCCAGGATGTAGTTGTCGAAGTCGCCCATGTTGGCCACATACTTGTCCTGCACCTTCTTTTCGGATGCGGCAAGCTGCTGCTCGATGTAGGCCTGGGTGGCGGTGCTGGCCTGGCCCTCGGGGCCGATGTCCACGCAGTGGAACACGTGCAGCTTGCAGCCGATCTCCTTGGCCACGTTGCGGGCGAACTGGAAGGCGTAGTCCGAGGGCTTGCTGAAGTCTGTTGCGACCACGATGTTGGCGAAATACGACCAGCAGGTGACGCAGGGGCGGCTGACGATGAGCACCGGGCAGCGCGCGCTCTTGGCCACCTTCTGCATGGTGCTGCCGGCAATGGCGCGGTGGCGCATGGCGCCGACGTCCTCCTCGCGGGTGTGCGCGCCCATGATGATCAGGCTGGCGTCGTCCTTGCGGGCCTTGCGCAGGATCTCGGTGTGCGGCTCGCCGGTGGCGGTCTCGTAGACGCAGTCCGGATGGTCCTTTCCGAGCTTCTCGTAGTACTGGGCCATCTCCTCCTTGACCAGGCTCACCAGGTTGTCGTCCACGTGCTCGGACTCGCCGGTGCGCACGTCGCGGTAGGTGAGGCTGAAGCCCCGGCCAGGCAGGCCAAAAACGTGGTACACGAAGAGCTTTGAGCGGTTCTTGCGCGAGAGTTCAAAGGCGACGCGCGCGGCGTCGTCGCAGGTGGGAGAGGCCGACGTGGCGAACAGGATCTTCTCAAACATAACTACCTCCTTAGTGCGCATTCCACAGGGGCGCCGTGGAACGCGAGTTGCCAACCGATGCCTTCTTGAAACTCGAACAGGTTGCAGACTGTGTGAAAGCGGAACTCGTCCATCCGGTCGCCAAAGACCACATGCTTGAGCGGCCCCAGGACCACGGGCACGTCCAGCAGGGTCTCCACCGGGTGGGGCTTGATCTCAATGTCTTCGCCGTCTGTGCCCACCCCGCGCAGGGCATGGTAGATCTCAAGCCTGGGCGGAGCGGGGTGCCCGATGATCTCCACGGTCTTGGACAACTCCAGGCGCTCAATGCCCGCTGGCGCACAGCCCGAAAGGGGCCAGCCAGCCAACCCCCCGGCCAGGTCCTTGGCAAAGGGATTCAGGCGCGTGAGGAGCGGATTGAGGCCGAGCATCTGGACGAAGCTGCGCAACGTGTAGCCTTCCGCCAGCACCACACGGGCCCCAAGAACGCAGAGCGGATCTGCCTCTTGCGTCCCGTTGCACCGGAGCAGAAATCCATTCGCTGCCAGTATGATTTCGTCCATATTGCACATTCCGTGTGTATGCAATTGCTCTAGCGATGGGGTCTTACAGCGACTTCACTGTATTTCATAATAATGTCTGAGTCAACATTGTAAAGAAATATTCTTTCTAAAAAAGTCATATTTTCAAACATTTAATTCACTCTGCCCTGGTATGACAACGCTGAACGTTGTTCCAAAACCGTTTTCACTTGTTACTGCAATGGTTCCGCCGTGTTCTTCCACGATCTTCTTGGTGGTCATGAGGCCCAGGCCTGAACCGCCCTCGCCCTTGGTGCTGAAAAACGCCGTGAACAGCCGGGCCTTGGCCTCCTCGTCCAGGCCGCAGCCGTTGTCCGAGACGCTGTAGCGCACGCCGCCGCCCGGCTGGGGCTCAACCGCAAGCCGCACCTGCCCGCCTGGGGCGTCCGGCCCGAAACCGGCTGCCTGGCAGGCGTCCAGCGCGTTGCCCACCAGATTCATCAGGCAACGGTGCAGGGCCTCGGCGTCGAGCCGGACCGGCGTCATGTCTGGCGGCTGCGCGAGGCTCAAGTCCACGCCTGCGGCCTTGGCCTTGAGCTGCAACAGTTCGGTCACCTCGCGCGCGGGCAGGGCAGGGTCGCAGGGCACGGGCTTCAGCGCCTCGGGCTTGGCGTAGCGCAGCATCTCCAGGGACAGGTTCTTGATCTTTTCGACATTGGCCTGAAGCATCTCCCAGCCCTGTTCCAGGTAGGCCCGGCGGTCCATCTCCAGGCCCTTGCCCAGGAGGAAGATGCTGCCCTCCAGCCCGCTGGCCATGTTCTTGATGGCGTGGGACAGCCCGGCCACGGTTTGGCCGATGGCGGCCAGGCGCTCGGACGCGAGCAATTGGCGGGTCTTCTGCTCCACCAGCCGCTCCAGCTCCTGGGTGTATTCGCGGATGGCCCGGCGCATGTCCAGGCGCTCCCTTGCGCGCCCGAGCGCGATGTCCAGTGCGTCGTCGCTGATGGGCTTGGTCACGAAGTCCGTGGCGTCGAGCTTGATGCCCT
>CAZXZF010000207.1:0-5188 GCA_964645095.1 uncultured Desulfocurvus sp.
AGCTCTTCTACCCGCCGGACCCGGCCAGCCTCAAGATTTCCACCCTGGGCGGCAATGTCTCCACCTGCGCGGGCGGCATGCGCGCGGTCAAGTACGGGGTCACGCGGGACTACGTGCTCGGCGTGCGCGCGGTGCTGCCGGGCGGCAGGATCGTGGACGCCGGGGGCCGCACCCACAAGAACGTGGTCGGCCTGGACCTGACGCGGCTCTTCGTGGGCTCCTGCGGGACGCTGGGCATCTTCACCAAGCTCATCCTCAAGCTCCTGCCCCTGCCCGAGTCCTCGGCCACTGTTCTGGCGGCCTTCCCCAGCCTGCACGACGCCCTGGAAGGCGCGCGCGGCGTGTTCCGCGCGGGCATCCTGCCCACGGCCATGGAGTTCATGGACCACGTGGCCTGCCAAGGCATCAGCCAGATCAAGGACGTGCCCTGGCCTGAAGGAACGCAGGCCGTGCTGCTGCTCAAGGTCGACGGCTCGGCCAGCGCCCTGGCCGGAGAGCTCGAGAGGCTGGAGCAGGCGCTGTCCCAGGCCAAGCCCTCGTGCCTCTTGAAAGGCCTCGGCCCCAAGGAGGAGGAGCCGCTGTGGGAGATCCGCCGCCTGATCAGCCCGGCCAGCTTCCAGCTCGGGCCGGACAAGATGGGCGAGGACGTGGCCGTGCCGCGCGGCAAGACGGTGGAGGCCGTGGAGGGCTTCCAGGCCATCGGCAAGGAGCACGCAACCCACGTGGCCTGCTACGGCCACCTGGGCGACGGCAACATCCACGTGAACATCATCTACGACGCCAAGGACGAGGCCCAGCGCACGCGCGCCAAGGCCTGCAAGGAGGCCGTGTTCAGGCTCACGCTGGCCCTTGGCGGGACCATCTCCGGCGAGCACGGCACAGGCATCACCAAGGCCCCGTACGTGTCCTGGCAGCTCTCCGAAACCGAGCGCGCGCTCATGGCGGGCATCAAGGCCGTGTTCGACCCCTCGGGCATCCTGAACCCCGGCAAGGGCTGGACCTAGGTGCCCGGCGTGAAGCCTGACGACAAATTCGGCGCCAAGGCCAACGTGCAGGCCAACGCCAAGTCCGACGACAAGTTCGACGACAAGTTCGACGGCAAGTTCGACGGCAAGCCCAACGACAAGTTGGGCGGCATTGCCGACGCCAAAGCCACGTCCGGCGCCAGGTCCGACGCAAAAGGCAGCGCCAAGTCCAACGACAAGTCCGACGACAAGTCCGACGGCAAATTCGACGGCAAGATCAACGACAAGTCCAACGCCAAGCCGGAGCGCGCCACTGCTCGCGATTGCGTGCTCTGCGGCTGCTGCCTGGAAGGCTGCCCGCTGTTCACGGCCACCAACCGCGAGGAGCTCTCCCCGCGCGCCAAGGCCCTGCTGGCCGGGCCGTCGAAGTTCTCCGCCGCCACGCTGAGCGAGGACGCCGTGGCCGAACTGGCCGGGCTGTGCCTGGCCTGCGGCAAGTGCGAGAAGCTGTGCCCCCAGGGCGTCAGCGTGCCCGGGCTCGTGGCGCGGCTGCGCGCCGAGCACCCGGATTTCCGCCAGTGGCTGTGGAAGCAGTGGGTCACGCGGCTCGCGCCCTACTGGTCCCTGGCGGCCAAGGGCGCGGCCTACATCCCCAGCGCCCTGGCCCCGGCCGGGCTCGGCCTGGCGCTCAAGGGCCTGCGGGGTCTTCGACCCGGCAAGGGGCTCCGTCCCTGGCTCTCGCTCACAAAATTTCCGAAGGAGGCCTTCCGCGCCAAACACGGAGAGCGCCCGGTGGCGCTCTTCGACGGCTGCGTGGGCTCCGGCCCGCGCAAAGCCTGGGCGGACACGGCGCGGTTTCTGCTGCGCGGCCTGCTGACAGGGCCGGACGCGAAGCTCGTGGAAGCGGAATTTTCCTGCTGCGGCTCGACCCTGGGCGTGGCCGGGCTGCCGGACGACCAGGAGCGCGCGCGGCGCGCCAATGTCGAGGCCTGGAGAAAGGCCGGGCGGCCCCTTGTCATGACCTACTGCGCCACCTGTTGCGCGGGCCTGGCCGATTACGCGACACCAGGGGCAGCATCAGGGGCCGGGCTGTTTGCCGATGCCGACGCCGATTTCGACGAAGCGGCCCTCTGGACCGCCAGCGTGACGCCGCTCTCCGGCCTGCTCCTTGGCGCGACAGCCACGGCGGGCCGGGGCGCGCCCACAGTGGTCGGCTGGCACCGCAGCTGCCACGTGGACCCGGTCGACTCGGACTTCAAGCTCCTGTCCGGCCTGCTGGGCGCGCGGCTGCGCACCCCGGCCAAGGCCAACTGCTGCGGCTTTGGCGGCATCATGCAGCTCTGTGCGCCCAAGCTCTCGACGCAGGTCGGCGCGGCCTGCTGGGACGGCCAGGACAGCGCCCTGGGCTTCTCCGCCGCGCCGGATGTCGTCGGCGCTTACGTGCTCACCGGATGCAGCGGCTGCGTCATGCAGCTTGCCGCCACC
This sequence comes from uncultured Desulfocurvus sp., assembly GCA_964645095.1. Classification (GTDB taxonomy): domain Bacteria; phylum Desulfobacterota; class Desulfovibrionia; order Desulfovibrionales; family Desulfovibrionaceae; genus Humidesulfovibrio. The sequence continues at coordinate 2,451 of CAZXZF010000207.1, forward strand.
GGGCCGAAGAACGCCCGCGTCGGCCACTGGCTGGAGATCATCAAACAGGACTGAGGGGACGGTTGCCTGAGGAGGCGGTGAAGGCCAGGAGGCCCGCCGGGACACCTGAAAGGCCGGTCCAGAGACTTGACGAACGGCCAGCAGGCGTTATCTCCCCCACTGGGGTTTGACGCGGCCCCGGAAATGACCGACAATGCCGCCTGCGCGCGTTTCGGCCAGCCTTGGCCAACCCTGGCCGTCCCCGGTCGAAAGACCCAGGCCGCGCCAGGAATCCGCCGGGCCGTCTGGAGCCAGACTCTGGCCGCCCGCACCGACACGTTGCAATACCGCCAGCCAGGACACCGAGCCTGAGCCGGCTTGAGGAGTTTTTGCCCATGTTCAACGCCATCATCAAGAAGGTCTTTGGATCAAGCAACGACCGCCATCTCAAGAAGATCGAGCCCCAGGTGGAGCAGATAAACGCCCTGGAGCCGCAGACAAAGGCCCTGAGGGACGAAGACTTCCCGGTCAGGATAGCGGCCTGGAAAGAGGAAGTGGCCCAGGGCCGCAGCCTGGACGAGCTGCTGCCCGAGTGCTTCGCGCTCGTGCGCGAGGCGGGCGTGCGGGCGCTTAACATGCGCCACTACGACGTGCAGCTGGTGGGCGGCGTGGTGCTGCACCAGGGCCGCATCGCGGAGATGAAGACCGGCGAGGGCAAGACCCTGGTGGCCACCCTGGCCGTGGTCCTAAACGCGCTCTCGGGCAAGGGCGTGCACCTGGTCACGGTCAACGACTACCTGGCCAGGCGCGACGCGGCCTGGATGGGCAGGCTCTACAATTTCCTGGGCCTTTCCGTGGGCGTCATCGTCCACGGCCTCGACGACGCGAAGAGGCAGGTGGCCTACAATGCTGACATCACCTACGGCACCAACAACGAGTTCGGCTTCGACTACCTGCGCGACAACATGAAGTTCTACAAGGAGTCGCTGGTACAAAGGCCGCTCAACTTCGCCATCGTCGACGAGGTGGACTCCATCCTCGTGGACGAGGCGCGCACCCCGCTCATCATCAGCGGCGCGGCCGAGGAGTCCACCCAGCTCTACCGCAAGGTCGACGCCATCATCCCCAAGCTGGTGCGCGGCGAGAAGTCCAAGGAAGAGGGCGCGGAGCCAACCGGCGACTTCGAGGTCGACGAGAAGGCCCGGAGCATCAGCATGACCGAGCTCGGCGTGGCCAAGTGCGAGAAGCTGCTCGGCATCGACAACCTCTACGACCCGGCCAACGTGACCTACCAGCACCATGTGCTCCAGGGCCTCAAGGCCCACCACCTGTACCGCCGCGACGTGGAATACATCGTCAAGGACGAGCAGGTGGTCATCGTCGACGAGTTCACGGGCCGCCTCATGCCCGGACGCCGCTTCTCCGAAGGACTGCACCAGGCCCTGGAGGCCAAGGAGCACGTCAAGGTCGAGGCCGAGAACCAGACGCTGGCCAGCATCACCTTCCAGAACTTCTTCCGGATGTATGAAAAACTTTCGGGCATGACCGGCACGGCCGACACCGAGGCCGTGGAGTTCAAGCAGATCTACGGCCTCGACGTCTCGGTCATCCCCACCCACCGCGACATGGTGCGCCTGGACTACCCGGACATGATCTTCAAGACCCAGCGCGAGAAGTTTCTGGCCATCGTGGACGACATCGTGGACTGCCACAAGCGCGGCCAGCCTGTGCTCGTGGGCACGGTGTCCATCGAGAAGAGCGAGCTGGTGTCGGAGATGCTGAAGAAGCGCGGCACCCCGCACAGCGTCCTGAACGCCAAGCAGCACGAGCTGGAGGCCCAGATCGTGGCCGAGGCCGGGCAGAAGGGCCGGGTCACCATCGCCACCAACATGGCCGGACGCGGCACGGACATCGTGCTGGGCGAGGGCGTCCAGGCCCTGGGCGGCCTGCACATCCTGGGCACCGAGCGCCACGAGTCCCGGCGCATCGACAACCAGCTGCGCGGCCGCTCCGGCCGCCAGGGCGACCCCGGCACCTCGCGCTTCTACCTGGCGCTGGACGACGACCTCATGCGCCTGTTCGGCAGCGACCGCATCGCCGGGCTCATGGACACGCTGGGCATGCAGGAGGGCGAGGCCATCGAGAACCGCATGGTCAGCCGCGCCATCGAGGGCTCGCAAAAGAGGGTGGAAGCCCACAACTTCGAGATCAGAAAGCAGCTGCTCGACTACGACAACGTCATGAACCAGCAGCGCGAGGTCATCTACGCCCGCCGCCGCGAGATCATGTACGCCGAGGCGCTCGACGAGATCGTCGAGGAATACGTCGACGAGCTTCTGACCGACATGTACGCCCCCGTGGCCGAGGCCAAGGGCCACGAGCTGGACGAGGAGACCGCGGGCATCATCGCCTCGCGCCTGGACGAGGTCTTCGACCTCTCCCGCTTCCCCGGCTTCGCCAGCCACCTGCCCACGCGCGAGCAGTCCGAGGCCTGGATCCAGGAGATCCTGGGGGGCCTGCAAGCCGCAGCGCCGGACAACTACCAGGAGATCCTGCGCTACTTCATCCTGGAGACGCTGGACCGCAACTGGAAGGACCACCTTTTGTCCATGGACCACCTGCGCGACGGCATCGGCCTGCGCGGCTATGGCCAGAAGGACCCCAAGCAGGAGTACAAGCGCGAGGGCTTCGAGCTGTTCCGGGGCATGCTCTACACCATCGCCGAGAAGTCCATGAGCCTGATCCTGCGCCTGCGCATC
>CAZXZF010000208.1:0-5151 GCA_964645095.1 uncultured Desulfocurvus sp.
AGGGCAAGGCCGACGTGCTCTACGTGGCCGACGCCTTTGCCGTGGTGAACAAGGTTGTGGAGTTGTTGAAGTAGATTGTAGACCGTTGCGGATGCACAACCGCCGGGGCAAGCTTTCGAGCCTGCTCCGGCGGTTTTCGTTTGCGACATGGTCACGGCCTGCACCTGGCCGGAAAGTCGTCCGGGTGTAAAGGCAACCGGTTCTTGCCAACGCCCTTGCCAACGCCCTTGCCAACGAGGACAAGGCACGCCAGAATGGCCTCTCACCAAACCCCGCAGCCACAAAGGAGCATGCGCATGAAACAGTCCCTTGGGGCCAATACCCTGGCCCAGCCCACGCCCGTCTGGGTGGTTGGCTCTTACGACGCCTTCGGCAAGGCCAACATGATGACCGCGGCCTGGGGCGGCATCTGCTGCTCCAAGCCGCCCTGCCTCACCGTGTCCCTGCGCGCGGAGCGCCACAGCCATGCGGCCATCATGGCGCGCAAGGCCTTCACCGTGAGCGTGCCCTCGCAGCGGCACGTGGCCGAGGCCGACTTTGTCGGCATGGTCAGCGGCAGCGTGGCCGACAAATTCGCCGTCACCGGGCTCACGGCCACCAGAAGCGCCCTGGTGGACGCGCCCTATGTTGAGGAGTTCCCGCTGGTCATCGAGTGTCGGCTGCTGCAGACCGTGGACCTGGGCGCGCACACCCAGTTCATCGGCGAGATCCTGGACGTGAAGGCCGACGCCAACGTCCTCGACACCGACGGCCACATCGACCTGGCGCGGCTCATGCCGCTCATCTTCGCGCCGGGCTCCAGCAAATACTACGGGGTGGGCGACGTGGTGGCCCAGGCCTTCAGCGCTGGCAAGAAATTCAACGAATTAGAGAGCACGACCAGGGGCAGGCCCCAGGCTGCCGCATGAGACAAAACCGCCGGGGCGGGGTTGTTTGGCCCGGCTCCGGCTTTTCCTTTTCTGCTTGCTCCTTCAGGGCGCGCCAGTCCAGCCTGAGATTGACGCGCACCAAGCCGCAGGGCTATCCTTAAAGGCACCCATTCGCTTCACAATACCGGAGCCAGCATGCCCAAGTCGAACCGTCCGCTGCCCCTGCGCACTCTGTCCTCCCTGCTCTTGTGCCTGCTGGTCTTCCTCGCCGCCACCATGGCCAGGGCCGAATCCGGGGCCGCCGTGCGCCTGCGCGAGCTGGCTGACCTGGCCGACAGATACGCCGCCGAGCAGAACGCCACGTGCGAGGAACAGGCTGCCAGCCGCGGCCTCTCAAGCCTGCTGGCCGGACCCTCGGCCAACTCTGAGGCCACGGGCAAGGCCGCCCTGGCGCTCACCGAGATCGCCCTGGGCCAGGGCCGCGCCGACACCGCCGCCAGCCTGGCCGGGGCCGTGCTCGACATCGTGGCCGGAAACTCCGGCGGCACCTGGGGCACCCTGGCCGGACAGGCCAAGAACCTGCTCAGCGCCGCCACCACCGTGCGCGAGGCCTACGCCGCCAACGCAGCCGCCACAGACCCCACGCTGCCTTACGTCAACTCCGACGCCTTTGACCGCAAGCTCTCCCACAGCCTGGCCGAACGGCCTGCCAGCTTCGAGGTGCTCTTTCCCTTGCCCGTTTCCATGAAAAAGCTGCCCGAGCGCCTGGACAAGTGGCTGTCGGCCATCGAAAAATCCGGCGGCAAGGTGGAGGCCGTGCCCGTGGCCGAACTGCGCGGCCTGTTCGCCGACCTCCTGGCGCTGGCCATCAAGCTCTACGACCTCATCACCGCCCGCGACCTGTACGCGCCCGCCCAGTATTACAACGCCACCGTGTACTACAAGCGCTCCACCGCCACCGTGGTCAAGGTGGTGTTCACGTTGCGGGAACAGGCCAAGTAGCCCCCGGACCAGACGCGAAACCGCCGGGGCGGGGTCTTTTGGCCCTGTCCCGGCGGTTTTCGTTTGCCAAAGGAAAAGTATTGCGGGCGTTACACCACCAGCCCGTCCGCCATCCTGACCACCCGGTCGGCCAGGCCCGCATACTGCTCATTGTGCGTGACCATGACCACGCTCAGGCCGTCGGCATGGATCTGGCCCAGCAGTTCCATGACCGTGGCGCCCGTGGCCGAGTCCAGGCTGCCCGTGGGCTCGTCGGCAAAGAGAATCCGCGCGTCCTTGACCAGCGCCCGGGCAATGGCCACGCGCTGCTGCTCCCCGCCGGAGAGCTGGCCGGGCAGCCGCCCCGCCTTGTCCGCCAGGCCCACGCGCTCCAGGCACTCCAGGCCGCGCCTGCGCTGAGCCCCGGAAACCGGGCGAAGCCCGCGCATGAAGGGCAGCAGCGTGTTCTCCAGCGCCGTGAGGTAGGGCAAGAGGTAGTGGAACTGGAAGATCACCGCGAAGTCGCCGTGGCGCAGGGCATCTATCTCGGCCTCGGTGGCCGTTGTCAGGTCCTGGCCGTTGTAGCTGAGCCTCCCGGAGTCGGGCTTGAGCAGCGTTGAGAGCACGCTTAAAAAGGTGCTCTTGCCCGAGCCGCTACGGCCCACGATGGACACGAACTCCCCCGGCGCCACGGACAGGGACACGCCCTTGAGCGCCTGGGTCGGCGTTCCATCCCCGGAGCCATCCCCGGAGCCGGCCTGGGTAAAGGACTTGGTGACGTTGACGGCCTGGAGCAGCGGGGCGCTGAGAATGGACGCGCTGGAAACGGGCGCGGCAACGGCGGCATCAGGCTGCATGGTGGGGGCTGCGTTCATGGCTTCGGCTCCTAAAGAGTGACAAGGGCTTCGCTGGGTTCGATGGCTGCGGCCTTCCAGGCCGGAACCAGCGAGGCCAGGGAGGTCAGCAGCGCCAGGACAAGGGCGATGGCCGCCAAATGCAGGGGCTCGAAGGACAGGTGCGCGCCCTCGCCCAGTTCCAACACCGCCAGGATGCGGAAGCTGACCAGGTAGCCCGCCACATAGCCCGCCAGCCCGGCCAGAAGCCCGATGCTCGCGGCCTCGGCGCAGAAGATGGAGAACACCGCCCGGCGCGAGAACCCGAGCGAGCGCAGGATGCCGATCTCCTTCTTGCGCTCGTTCACGGCCGAGAGCATGGAGATGCCGACCATGGAGCAGCCCGTGAGCAGGATCACCAGGCTGACCGACATAATGAGCTTCTTCACGAACAAGACCGAGTACATGCGCTGCTCAACGATGTTGCGCAGGGTCTTGATCTCCACGCCCGGCAGGGCGGCGGCGATCTGCGCCACAATGTCCTCGATGGGGCAGGCCGAGCACAGCGCCGCCACCTCCACGAAATTGGCCTTGCCCGGACGGTCCGTGGCCTTCTGCACAAAGGAGAGGTCGGCCAGAAGCACGTTGTCGTCCTCGCTGCCCGTGGGCGCAAGGATGCCCGTCACCACCAGATGGCCGTGGCCCAGCGGCACCCTGTGCCCCAGCTTCAGGCCCAGCTTGGCGGCGGCGGCGCTGCCCACGAGCACGGCGCTCTCGTGCGGGCCCGTGGGCTTGCGCACAACGGGCGCAGGTCCGGGCGGCTTGGCCGTCGCTATGACAGGAGCCGTCGCCACGACAGGAGCCGTGGCATTGGCCGGGGCCATGGCCTGGTGCCCGCCGTCGGCCTGGGCCCGCATGGCCAGCTTGGCCTCGGCCTCGGCCGGGTCCTCGCCAGGCAACGCGCCCTGCTCGGCCAGCCAGTAGCCCTTGAGCTGCTTCTCCTGCGCGAAGCGCACGCCGACGATGGCCACGGCCGTGCCCTGCACGCGGTCCATGACCACGAGCTTGGGCGCGATGACCGAGACATTCTTGCGCAGTTCAATGGCGTCGATCTTGGCGATGGTGTCCTTCTCGTCCAGGTAGGTGACGTCAAAGAGCATGTCGCCCAGCGCGAAGCCGCCGTAGCTCACGGTGAGCTTCTCGCTTTTCGGCGAAACCAGGATGTTCGCGCCGAAGCTCACCAGCTTCTTCTCCAGGCCCTCGCCCACCACGCGGGAGACGAAATTGAGCGACACGATGGACACCACGCCGAGCGTGAACACAAGCAGCAACAAGAGCGTGCGCACCCATTTCTTGCGGGCGTTGCGAAGCGCGATGGTCAGGATGTTCATGCAGGACGGTCCTCGGGTTTGGCTTTGCCAGGGGCTCCGCCCCCGGCACCCCCGCCGGGGGAAATGATTTCCCCCGGACCCCCTCAGTTGCTCGCTGCGGATTCTTCGGCGGTTCCCGCCGAAGAATCCGCAGCCAAATGGGGAGTCCAGAGGGCCTCAGGCCCTTTGGCCGCCGGAGGCATATTCTCTTCGCTCTCATTCCCCCAGCGGGGTTCAGGGGTGGAGCCCCTGGTTACGTTAAAAGTAGCCGAGTCCGGCCTTGAGGCTGGCTTCGCTGATGCTGACGGTCTTGGCGTCGAGGGTGCGGGCGAGCGGGTGCGGGTTGCAGCCGCCCTTGATCTCCATGATCTTGCTGGAATGGAACTTCATGCCGCAGTTGTTGCACTTCATGGTGTCGCCGTCCTGGGTGTAGCCCTTCTTCTCGCGGAAGCAGACATCGCAGGCGTTCAGCGCGGTGCGGATGACGCCGTCCTTGCTCTTGAGGACGAAGAACTGCACGTCCTTGCCGCCGGTCTTGAAGCTGTAGAAATGCGCTTTCCCGTCGGAGACCTCGGCCAGGGGCAGGGTCACGGCTCCGGCCTGGGCCTTGACCTCCTTGGGTCCGCCGAACATGCTGAAGGCGTTGGCCCGCGGGGCCAGGGCGGAGAACAACATGAGCGCCAAGGCCACCAGGGCCGCCAGGATGACGAGGTGTCCGGGGGCGGTGCGGGGCACCGGGACGGCGATGGCAATGGGCTTCAGGCGGCGTTGCTGCATGTGGGGCGGCTCCTTTGCGGGTGGTGGCTGAGGGCAAGGCCGGGAACGGAGGTGGAAGAGCGGAACCTCCGTCCCCGGCAGTGCAAACCCTCTCTGCACGGCCTGGTACAGGCAATCTCCGTGCCATGTTGCAAAATGGTTACGGAGCGGGCGTTTGTCAACTTTTACCGGGTCCTGGGCAGGGGCTTTTGCGCAACTAATTGCACACGCGCAGGCAGGGATTTGCACAAGTTTCAGGTGCGCGGGAGGGCCGCAGAGGCAGCGCATTTCTCGGCAAAACGGCTTGACGTTTCGGGGGGAGTCTGGAATAGAAGCCGTGGG
>CAZXZF010000209.1:0-5121 GCA_964645095.1 uncultured Desulfocurvus sp.
ACGTGCCCATCGTGGCCGTGTTCTCCGAGGGCGGCAGCGGCGGGGCCGAGGCCATAGCCCTGGCCGACCGCCGGCTCATGTTCTCCCACGGCTACTATTCGGTCATCTCGCCCGAGGGCGCGGCGGCCATCGAGGGCAAGGTCCACGGCCAGAGCCGCGCCACGCCCGAGCTCATCGAGAAGTGCGCCAAGCACCAGATGATCACCGCCCAGGACAACCTGCGAAACGGGTACATCGACGCCATCATCGAGGAGCCGCCGCTGGGCGCGCGCAACGAGCACTTCGACTTCTTCAAGCGCCTGCGCTCCGACGTCATCCGCGCCACGGACGAGGTGGTGCTCTCGGTGCAGTCCGTAAGCGTGCTGCGCAAGCTGGCCCAGCGCCGCGCCAAGCGGCCGGAGAACGTCGAGGACGTGCTCATCCGCTGGGAGCTCGACGCCCGCGCGCGCGAGGAGCTGGTCTGGAAGCGCTACCAGAAGTACCGCCGCATGGCCCGCCACGCCTACCTCGACAACCGCGGCATCTGGGAAAAGCTGGCCGCCAAGCACATGGAGTTCTTCTACTCCATCTACACGACCCTGCGCTACGAGATCCTCAAGCGCTACCAGAAGAAAATCGCCCGCGTGGCCACGGACGTGACCGACGAGATCCACGTGGTCACCAGCCGCATGGACCGCCTCACCTGCCAGGCCCTGGAGAAGCTGGGCCTGCTCCAGCTTGGCCGGGGCGACGACTCGGCCCTGACCAGCCTCTCCGCGCCGGCCTGCGACGCGCGCATAAACGAGACCAGCTACATCAGCCCCAAGTCCCTGGAGGACCGCGAGCTCTCCTGCCCGCACGCGGCCGAGCGCGGCTGCCTGGACATCTGGGCCCGCGACCTCTTCGGCGAGTTCGCCGGGGTGTGCCCCAACTGCGGCTACCACTTCCCCATGGAATACAAGTGGTACATGGCCAACGTCTTTGACCGCGGCAGCGTGCGCGAGTTCAACCAGTCCATCGCCGCAGGCAACCCCACGAACTTCCCCAAGTTCGACGAACGCATCCAGAAGGCCAAGGAGACCACCCACCTGCAGTCCTCCTGCGTGACCTTCAACGCCAGCATCCTGGGCCTGCGCCTGACCTGCGCCACCCTGGTGGCCACGTTCCGGGGCGGCTCTGTGGGCGCGGCCGAGGGCGAGAAGTTCATCCGCGCGCTGGACCTGGCCAGAAAACGCCACCACCCCTTCCTGGCCTATGTCCACGGCACCGCGGGCATCCGCATCCAGGAGGGCGTCAACGGCCTCATCCAGATGCCCCGCGTGACGCTCGCCGTGCGCCGCTACATCGAGGAAGGCGGCCTGTACATCGTGCTCTACGACACCAATTCCTACGCCGGCCCCGTGGCCAGCTTCCTGGGCTGCTCGCCCTACCAGTACGCCGTGCGCAGCGCGCGCATCGGCTTCGCCGGACCCGGCGTCATCCGCGAGACCACGGGCATGGACATCCCGCCCGACTACCACAGCGCCTACAAGGCCCTCTCGCGCGGGCACATCCAGGACATCTGGGACCGCCGCGACATCAGGGCCAACCTGCACCAGGCCTTCCTGACCATGGGCGGACGCAACCTGTACTACCGCTAAAGAATCGCACGCACCGCGCGCGACAGACGACGCCCGGCAGGACAACTTCCTCCGGGCGTCTTTTTCCTTCTCCTGCCGCAAATATCCCCACTCCGTCACACGCGCGTCACACAACCGTCGCCGCGCCACGCTAGCTTCACGCCCAGGCCCGGGCGCGCTTCGCCCCGCCCTGAACTCCCAAGGCTCACAATGAATGGCCTAACTGCAAGGTTCGCCATGAAAGGATCAAAATGATCAGCACCCTCATGCACCGGCTGCGCAACGGCAAGCCAGCCTTTGGCGCAGATGCCGCCTCTCCAGAACTGCGGCCCAACCGCCTGCGCGAACTGGTCCGCACCGGACAGGACTTCGACATCCTGCTCATCAACGTGCGCGACTTTCCCCTGTTGCGCGAACTCTACGGCAACGACCTGTCCCAGGAGGTCGAGGCCCAGCTGACCGCCGTGCTCAAGCGGGCCGTCAGCGAGCGCCTGCACGTGTCGCCCTTCTGCCTGACGCTGGAGCCCGGCGAATACCTGCTGGGCTGGCCCAGCCAGGGCCCGGTCCAGAGCGACACCCCGCGCATCCAGCACGACACGGCCTACGAGATCCGGCTCCTGGCCCAGCGCGAGGCCAACGCGCATCTCTTGCGCTGGGCCGGGCGCGAGCTGGACCTGGGCTTTGGCTGCGCGCGGCACACCGCAGCAGGCGGCCAGGACCGCGAGGCCCGGCTGTTCCAGGCCGTGAACGAGGCCCGGCTGCGCGCCAAGATGCGCCTGGACCTGAGCCAGCTCTCCCTGTCCAGCGAATTCAACGCCATTCTGCACAACCGGGACGTGCGCGCGGTGTTCCAGCCCATAGCGGAATTCACCACCGGCACCATCCTGGCCTGGGAGGCGCTCACGCGCGGGCCCGAGGGCACGGCCTTCCAGTCCCCGGCCATGCTCTTCGACTTTGCCGAGCAGAGCGGCAAGCTCTTCGCCCTGGAGCGCCTGTGCCGCGAAAAGGCCATCAGCACCCTGGGTCCCATAGCCCCAGGGCAGAAGCTCTTCCTGAACATCCACCCCAAGACCATGGCCGACCCGGAGTTCACCCACGGCAAGACGCTGGAACTGCTCGAAGCCGTGGGCCTGACCCCGGAAAACATCGTCTTCGAGATCACCGAGCGCCACAGCATCACCGAGTTCGCCCTGTTCCACCGCACGCTGGACCACTACCGCAGCCAGGGCTATCTGGTGGCCATCGACGACGCCGGGGCAGGGTATTCCGGGCTGACCTCCATCGCCCAGATCCGCCCGGATTTCATCAAGATCGACATGAGCCTGATCCAGGGCATCGACAAGGACCCGGTGAAGCGCGCGCTCATCGAAACCTTCGTCACCTTTGCCGACAAGATCGGCTCCAAGATCATCGCCGAGGGCATCGAGTCCCAGGCCCAGGCGGCCTGCCTCGTGGACATCGGCGTGCACTACGGCCAGGGCTTCTACCTGGCCAGGCCAGCCACGCCCAAGCCTGCCCTGGCGCTGGACACGACCCATCTGCGCACCCGCCAGGAGCAGACGCGGATCAACACCTCCTGCCTCATGCCCATCGGCAATCTGGTGGAGGCCGCACAGGTGCGCCCAGGCGGGATGCTCGTGCCCGACGCCCAGCAGTGCTTCGACTCCACACGCCAGCATACCAGCATCGTGATTGCGGACGAGGAGCGGCCCATCGGCCTGGTCATGGAATACCAGCTCAACCGCCAGCTCTCCGGGCAGTTCGGCGCGGCCCTGTACGCCAAGCGGCCGGTGGAGGCCATCATGGACAAGAGCCCGCTCATCGTGGACGAGGCCACGCCCGTGGAACAGACGGCCAAGGCGGCGATGCAGCGCAACAAGATAGAAGCCTATGACGACATCATCGTCACCAGCCAGGGGCGGGTGCTGGGCATCGTCACCGTGCAGCGGCTGTTGAGCACGCTGGCCAGCGTGCAGGTGGAGATGGCCAAGGGCACCAACCCGCTCACGGGCCTGCCCGGCAACGTGACCCTGGAGCAGGAGGTGGAGGCCAGCGTGGCGGCCGGAAAACGCTTCTCCATAGCCTATGCCGACCTGGACAACTTCAAGGTCTACAACGACACCTACGGCTTCAAGAACGGCGACCGGGTCATCAAGCTGGCCGCAGACCTGCTGGACCACAGCGTGCGCCGCTTTGGCGACGCCACGGCCAAGCTGTTCCACATCGGCGGCGACGACTTCGTGCTGGTGAGCAGGCCGGAACACGTGGAGCGCATCTGCCAGGCCAGCACGCGCTGCTTCAAGCGGCTCATCCGGGGCTGCTACTGCCAGGAGGACCGCGCACGCGGCGAGGTCATGGCCACGGGCCGCGACGGCGTGGAGCGCACCTACCCGCTGGTGTCGCTCTCAATCGGCATCATGGAGATAGGCGGTCCCTGCAACCTGCTGGAGATCGGCGAGCGGGCCGCCTACGTCAAGAAATACGCAAAATCATTGCCCGGCAACGTCTATGCCTGGGACCGCAGGCAGCCGCTGGGCTGCGAGCAGCCCGCCGTCAGCGGCCTGGCGCCCTGTGCCGCGCCGGGCCTGAGCCAGGAGCCCGCCGCGGCCTGAGCGCGCGCAACAAAAAGGGGAGGCTTGACGCCCCCCCCCAATGCAGACGCAGTACCCAGGTTCTGCCTTATTTGGCGGGCGCAGGCGGCGTGAACACGCGGGCGGCCAGCTCGCGGTCGAGCATGAACAGCCCGCCGCCGTCGCCCACCAGCTTGAGCTTGTTCACGGTGTCGCCGAAGTTGGACTCCTCCTCCACCTGCTCGGTGACGTACCATTGCAGGAAGATGGCCGAGGCGTGGTCGCGCTCCTTCTGGGCCAGGTCCACCAGGTCGTTGATGCGCCCCGTGACGACGTATTCATGCTTGAGCGCGAACTCAAAGGCCAAAAGCGGCGACTTCCAGGCGTGCTGCGGGGCGTCGATTGCCTGGAGCTGCACGCGGCCGCCCTTTTCCAGCACGTAGTCGAACATTTTGCGGGCGTGGAACTGCTCCTCCTGGAACTGCACGTCCATCCAGTTGGCGAAGCCGGGCAGGCCCAGGCCCTGGAAATAGGACGACAGGGACAGGTACAGGTACGCGGAGTAGTATTCCCATTTGATCTGGTCGTTCAGGGCCTTTTCCATCTTCTTGCTCAGCATGGCGTGTCTCCTTGGCTGGTGCTGGTTGCCGGTATGCGCGAGAGGTATACCTAGCATATACTGACGATCGAGGATTTGTGAAGGGCAAGGCCCTAGCCGAAGATGTTGCCCCCGAAGACCGTGCGGATGCGGTGGCGCAGGTGCGTCATGCGGTTGCCCGAGGTGACGTTGTTCAGGCCCATGGCCAGCGCCTTTTCGCTGCCGATGAACACCGCCAGCCTGCGCGCCCGGGTCAGCGCCGTGTACAGCAGGTTGCGCTGAAGCAGCAGGTAGTGCTGCGTCACCACCGGCACCACGATGGCCGGGTACTCGCAGCCCTGGGACTTGTGCACGC
>CAZXZF010000210.1:0-5104 GCA_964645095.1 uncultured Desulfocurvus sp.
TGGCCCTGGTGGGCGGCATGCTGCGCATGAAGATCAAATACAGCCGGGAAACACCAGGGCCAAGAGCCTCCGGCGGCCGGGGGGAATGATTCCCCCCGGACCCCCTCAGTTCAAGGCAAAGGGCCGGTTCCGCGCAAGCGCGGAACCGGCCCTTTGCCTTGACGCGGGTTCACGGGAGCCCGCCTCTTCTCCCTCCCCAAAGCGGCCAACCGCGCGCGGGGCTTTTGGGTCGAAGCACAGCCTGTCATCTCGGCACGGCACCCATGAAAACCCCGAAGGGGGCGCGCATTGCCAGGGCCAGGCCAAGCCGAGGCTTATGCCTACGCCGCAAAGGTCCAGGCCCTATGGGGGTTCCAAGGGGCCTCAGGCCCCTTGGCCGCCGGAGGCAGAGCCCGCCTCTCGGCACGCCGCCACGAAATTCCGCGCCGCCTCGGGGTTGGAGGCCAGGTGCGCGTGGAAGTACCCGCCCAGCACATTGCCCAGCGCGGCGCCGTCGAGCGCCACGGAGCCGTCCGAGGCCGTGAGCGCAAAGGCCGCCTGAACAGCCCCTGCGCCTTCCGCCCCGCCCTGCTCCAGCTCCGAATAATGGAACTCGTGCCCGCGCAGCACGGTGCCTGCCGGGCCCAGCGGGCCGGGCGCACAGGTACGCGCCTCGCGGTAGCCCAGGGCCGCGCGCTGCCTGCGCATCACCGCCCGGGCCGGGAACACCCCGCACAGGGCATGTTCCACGCCGTCGGCGTCGATGAGCGCGCGCTGCAAATACATGAACCCGCCGCACTCGGCCCAGACCGGTCGGGCGGTCCGGCCTGGGGCGCAGAAGGCGCGCACCGCCGCCAGCATGGGCGCGTTGGCCGAGAGCTGGGCCGCGGCCAGCTCCGGGTAGCCGCCGGGCAGGTACAGGCCGCCCAGATCCTCCGGCAGGGCCGCGTCCGTCAGCGGCGAAAAGGGCACCAGCTCGGCCCCGGCAGCCTGAAGCAGGCGCAGGTTCTCGGCGTAGGTGAAGCAGAAGGCGCGGTCCCGGGCCAGCCCGATACGCACCGGGCGCAGGGCGGCTGAAGCCTGCGTTTCCGGCTCGGGCGGCACCTCAATGCCGGGCAGGGAAATCTCCGGCAGCCCGGCCAAGAGCGCCGGGATGTCAACGCCCTGCTCCACCCAGTCGGCCAGGGCCTCCAGGCGGGCTTCGAGCCCTGCCGTGTCCTCGGCGATGACCAGCCCCAGGTGGCGCGAGGCCAGGCCGAGGCCCTCGGCCCTGGGCAGGCAGCCCAGCAGGGGCACGTCCGGCAGGGTTTCCATGGCCTGGCGCAGGAGGGCCTCGTGGCGCGGGCTGGCCACGCGGTTCAGCAGCACCCCGGCCAGGGCAAGCATCGGATCGAAGCGCGCGAAGCCCAGCGCCACCGCCGCAGCCGAGCGCGCCTGGGAGGCCGCGTCCAGCACCAGCAGCACCGGCAGGCCGAGCAGCTTGGCCAGGTGCGCGGTGGAGCCCTGCTCGCCCTCAGGATCGTCCACGCCCGTGCGGCCGTCGAACAGGCCCATGACGCCTTCGACGATGACCACGTCCGCGCCACACGCATGCCGGGCGAAGACCGCGCGCAGGGCGGCCTCGGGCATCATCCAGGTGTCGAGGTTGTGGCTCTGGTTATGGGCGGCGCAGGCGTGCAGGCCGGGGTCGATGAAATCCGGCCCGGCCTTGAAGGGCTGCACGCAGAGGCCCCGGCGCGAGAGCGCGCGCATGAGGCCCAGGGCCACGGAGGTCTTGCCGCAGCCGCTCCTGGTCCCGGCCAGCACAAGGGCCTTGGGCATGGCGGCTCAGCCTCCGGCCGGTTTCGCGCGTTTGAGAAAGTTCAGGAACCGCTTGGCCTCGCTGTGTTCCGGGTTGAGCGTGAGGCAATGGGCCAGGCGCAACGAAGCCGCCTGTGTGTCGCCCAGGTCGAAGGAGGCTCTGGCCATGTTGTAGTGCAGGTTCTCATCATTTTGGCAAAGCTCCAGGGCCCTGGCATAGTAGGCCAGGGCCTCGACGTCCATGCCTGCCTTGCGCAAGCTGATGCCAAACTCGTTGAACAGGTGCTTGTGCTCGTCCTGGAAGGCCGCATCCAGGCGCACCAGCCGCGTGAGCACCTCACGGGCCTTGTCCGTCTCGCCCCGGGTGATGTAGCACTGGCCGATGCCGAAAATGGCCCGAACGCATTCCTCGTCCAGGTCCAGGGCCTTGCTGTACTCCACCTCGGCGGAAAAAGGCTTGCCTTGCTTCAGGAACTTGTCGCCCCTCGCCACGGCCTTCTGGATATCTCTCTGGCGGGCCGCCTCGTCTTTCGCGCGGCTCAGTGACAGCTCAGGCTCCGCCTGAAACGTCTCCAGGAACTCGTCGAGACTGACCCTCGTGACCGGGCCAAAGACCACATCTTCCCCCAGGGGTTGCACATCCAAAATGCCGTCCTCATTCTCCCGGGCGAAGAAGTAGAGCACCGTCTCCACCTTGCGCGCCGTGGCCCCGGTGCCGATGATGCTGACCTTGGTTTGGGAGAACATGCCACGAATGGGTGGGCGCGGGGGTTGCTTACTCATTTTTTTTGACCGCCGAAGCTGTGTTGAACGTGGGGGAGAGAGCTGACAGCAGGCTCCAGCAACAAACGGTCTATGCGCCTTGAGCCTTCCTGCGCTTGAGGAAGTCCACGAACTGGTTGGCCTCCTCGTGCTTGGGATTGAGCGCCAGGCAGGACTTGAGATAGACCAGCGAAAGGCCCTGGTCGCCCTGGTCGTAGGCGGCCCGGGCCATGTTGTAGTGCAGGTTCTCGTCCTCGGAGGAGAGGTCCAGCGCGCGGCGGTAGTAGTCCATGGCCTCGGCATGCATGCCGCTCTTGCGCAAGGAGATGCCGAACTCGTTGAACAGGTGCTTGTGCTCGTCCTCAAAGACCGCGTCGATCTTGACCACGCGCTCGAAGACCTCCTTGGCCTTGTCGGTCTCGCCCCGGGTGATGTAGCACAGGCCGATGCCGAAATTGGCGCGCACGTTGCGCTCGTCCATGGCCAGGGCCTTGTTGTACTCGTACTCGGCGGTGAAGTTCTCGCCACGCTTGCGGAACTTGTCGCCCCTGGCCACGGCCTTCTGGATCTCCATCTCCTGCGGGGTCAGGGCCGCGCGGGCATGGGCCAGGGTCTTCTGGGGCTCGGGCAGGTAGCTCTCCAGCAGCTCCTCGCGGGTGATCTCGGTTTTCGGGCCAAAGGGCACGTCGCTTGTGGTGAGGGCCTGCACCAGCATGGTCCCGTCCTCGCGCTCCTCCACAAAGTAGTAGGAGACGACCTCGGTCTTGCGGGCCGTGGTGCCGGTGCCGATCTTGGCCGTCTTTTTCTGGGAGAACACGCCGCTTAAGCGTTCCGGAGCGGAATTCTGGCTCATTTTTGGCCTGCCTGGGTGAGGGTGCCGTGGGTCTGGGCTTGCTCTACACCATTTCGGCCCGGCGGAAAAGGGGGAGCTGCGGCAGGCCGACAGGCAGGCCCGCCCGGCTTACTGGCCTTCACGGTCGTGGAGCAGCAGCAGGCACTCGGCGCAGACGTACCCGCCATAATCGCCCGCGCGCACCAGCATCCTGGCCCTGGTCAGGCACATGTACTGCTCGACCCCGGTGGTGGTGGCGGTCATGGCCCGCTGGCACAGGGACTTGGGCAGGCAGATGCAGCCCTTGCCCGCGCCGGGCTTGGCCTCGAAGATATGCGACTCCACGAGCCCGCTGGCCTGTTTCGGCATGCGCAGGGTGTAAATGGTCATGGTCCCTCTTGGTGTTGTGTCCGTTCGCCGGGGTTTGCAGGGGCCGCTACTGCGCAGCTTAGTTCGCAGGGACGAGCCTCATTCCTGCGCGTTCCGCCTGCCGCATCTGGCCCGCGCGCTGTCGCAATACCCCACAGGGTCCCGGCAATGCAATGGCGGCCACGGGGCCAGGGGGTTGCCTGCCCGCGGCAGGCCTAGTTTTCCGGCAGCTCCGGGAACCCCGGCCAGGCCTCGGCCGCGCCCTCGTTGATGAGCTTGAGCGCCTCGGCCTCGCTTATGGCCGGGGCAAAGAGGTAGCCCTGGGCGTACTGGCAGCCCAGGCCGGAGAGGTAGGCCAACTGCTCCAGGGTCTCCACGCCCTCGCCCACGACCTTGAGGTGCAGGCCCGCGCCCAGGGTCACCAGGGTCTTGACGATGGCCTCGCTGCCGCCCTCGGCCTCGGTCCGGCCAAGCCCGGCCACGAAGTCCCGGTCGATCTTGATGGCGTCCACGCTGAAGCGCCGGATGTAGGAGAGCGAGGAATAGCCGGTGCCGAAGTCGTCGATGCACAGGCCCAGGCCCAGCTCGCGGATGCTGGCCGCCACCTCGGTGGCGCTGCCCATGTTGTCCAGGAGCACGCTCTCGGTGATCTCAAGCGCGATGCCCTTGGGGTCCACCCCGCAGGTGCGCAGGGTCTGCTCCAGGTGGCCCAGCAGCATGGGGCTGCGGAAATGCTTGGCCGAGATGTTGATGTTCGTGGCGAAGCCCGCGTGGCTGAAGGGCGGCCGGGCCTCCAGGGCCTGCTCGAAGTTGCGGATGGCGCAGCAGGCCTGGGCAAAGACCCAGTAGTCCAGGGGGTAGATGATGCCGGTCTCCTCGGCCAGGGGGATGAACTCGCCCGGCAGCATCTCGCGTCCGCCCTCGCGCCGCCAGCGCAGCAGCACCTCGAACCCGGCCAGGCGGCGCGCGCGGATGTCCAGAATGGGCTGGAAGAGCAGGGTCAGCTCGTCCAGCTCCTGGGTCATGTCCAGGGCCCGGCGCAGGGCCGCCTCGGTCTCCTTGGTCTCCAGGGCCCTGGTGTGCATCTTCTTGTTGAAGACCTTGAAGCGGCTCTTGCCCATGGCCTTGGCGTGGTACATGGCCGTGTCCGCGTCGCGCAGGAGCGCCTCGGGCCGCTCGTAGCGCTCGGTGCGCAGCACGATGCCCAGGCTGCCGGAGGTCATGACCTCGCGGCCGTCCAGGTCCAGCGGCTTGGCGATGTCCTCCAGGATGCGCCGGGAGAAGAGGATGGTGTCGCGCGGGGCGGTGATGTCCTCGAGCAGGATGGCGAACTCGTCGCCGCCGAAGCGGGCCACGGTGTCC
>CAZXZF010000211.1:0-5064 GCA_964645095.1 uncultured Desulfocurvus sp.
GGAGTCGTATTTGAGCAGGTGCGCCAGGTCCTTGTTCTCGGCCCGGGCGTTGATGACCACCAGCTCGACGTCTTTGACGTCGGCCAGGAGCCGGGTCAGGTAGCGGCCGATGCGGCCAAAACCGTTGATGCCAACTTTCATCGCCATAGGAATTCTCCTTGCTGTATTGAGCGCTCAGGCCTTGCCGGAGCAGCCGAGCACGTTCTTGATCTTGCGCTGCACCATGTCTTTGACCGCGGTGCGGGCCGGGGCCAGGTACTGCCGGGGGTCGAAGTCCGCCGGGTTCTCCGCAAAATGTTTGCGGATGGTGGCGGTCATGGCCAGGCGGATGTCCGTGTCGATGTTGATCTTGCACACGGCCATGCTGGCTGCCTTGCGCAGCAGGTCCTCGGGCACGCCGCGCGCGCCGGGGATGTTGCCGCCGTACTTGTTGGCCATCTCCACGAACTCCTGGGGCACGCTGGACGCGCCGTGCAGCACGATGGGCAGGCCGGGCAGGAGCTTGGACACCTTCTCCAGGCGGTCGAAGTCGAGCTTGGCCTCGCCCTTGAACTTGTACGCGCCGTGGCTGGTGCCGATGGCGATGGCCAGCGAGTCGCAGCCGGTCCTGGTCACGAAGTCCTTGGCCTGGTCCGGGTCGGTGTAGATGTGCTCGTCGGAGTGGACGTCGTCCTCCACGCCGGCCAGGCGGCCCAGCTCGGCCTCGACCCAGACGCCGCGGGCGTGGGCGTATTCCACGACCTTCTTGGTCTCGGCAATGTTCTCCTCATAGGGCAGGTGCGAGCCGTCGTACATGACCGAGGTGAAGCCGCCGTCGATGACGTCACGGCACAGCTCGAAATTCGGGCCATGGTCCAGGTGCAGCACCACGGGCAGATCAGCCAGCTGGAGCGCGGCCTCCATGAGCTTCATGATGTAGACCTGGCCTGCGTATTTGCGCGCGCCAGCGGACACCTGCAGGATGAGCGGCGCGTTCTCGGCCTTGCCCGCCTCCATGATGCCCTGGACGATCTCCATGTTGTTCACGTTGAAGGCGCCGATGGCATAGCCCCCGGCATAGGCTTTCTGGAACATTTCCTTGGGTGATACGAGCGGCATGGACTCCTCCTGGGGGATCGAAAGGACGTGGTATGGCAATGACTCGTGCAATCAGTACATATTCTTGGCACGCGGTACGAATTCTGTCAATATACCCTACAAAATTTTGGACTCAAGCAAGGCCAGGGTGTCGTGGTCCGTGAAGTCGAAGCGCAGGGGCGTCAGGGTGATGAAGCCCTCGGACAAGAGCCTGCGGTCGCGGCCCTGGCTGATGCTCTCGGGTTTGAGCTCGCCGCACATCCAGTAGTACTTGCGGCCGCGCGGGTCCAGGCGCTCCTCGTACCAGTCGGTGTAGGCCACGCGCGTGTGCGCGCAGACGCGCAGCTCCCTGGCCTGGGCAATGGGCAGGTTGGGGAAGTTCAGGTTGAGCACGCACTTCCTGGGCAGGCTCAAAAGCGGCAGCCGGGGCAAAAGCGCGGCAGCGTACGCGGCCTGGCCGGACAACTCCACCGGGTTGTGGTCGTCCATGGACACGGCCAGCGCCGGGAAGCCCATGAGCGCGCCCTCTGTGGCGGCGGAGACCGTGCCCGAGTACATGATGTCCACGCCCACGTTGGCCCCGGCGTTGATGCCCGAGACAACCAGCTCCGGCGCGGGCTTGATCAGGGTCGAGATGCCGAGCTTCACGCAGTCGGCCGGGGTGCCGGACACGCCCAGCCCATAGAAGCCCTCCTCGCGGAATTCCTTGACCCTGAGCGGCGCCGAGAGGGTGATGGCGTGGCCCACGGCGGACTGCTCGGTGATGGGCGCCACCACCTGCACATCATGCCCTGCGGCCACGAGCGCCCTGTGCATGGCCCGCAGGCCCACGGCCTGGATGCCGTCGTCGTTGGTCAGCAGGATGCGCATGGGAACTCCCTGGCGGGCGCTTGCGCGCCCTTCGTTTTGACTATCGGCCGGTTTGACAGTCGACCGGTTTGACAGTCGGGCGGTTTACAGTCGGCTCAGTTTGACAATCAGGGCCGTCAGGGGCAAAGAATTCGGTTCAGAGCACTCCTGCCGCCGCCTGAATGCGGTAGCTGCGAATTACCCCAACATCCGGGAGAAGGCAAGGCCGTGATCGCGAAAGCCGTGTACATACGGGACATTAGCCCTGGACAGACGATACAGGACACCTTTCTCCTGGCCGACGCCCGCACGGGCCAGTCGCGCAATGGACCGTACTTGAGCCTGGTCTTGCAGGACGCCACCGGCCAGATGGACGCCAAGGTCTGGAGCCCGCTGTCGCAGCAGCACCCCGCCCTGGCGGCCGGGCAGTTCGTCACCCTGCGCGGCCTGGCCGCCAACTACCGCGACAAGTGCCAGCTGACCATCGACCAGCTGACCCCGGTGCCTGCGGACGAGGTCGATCCTGCGGACTTCCTGCCGCCGAGCCCGGTGAAGCCCGTTGAACTTTTGTCCGAGATCGAGGTGCTGTGCCGCCGCGAATTGACGCACAAGCCCTGGCGCAGCCTCATGAAGAAGATTCTGGCCGACGAGGAGATCCGCGCGCGCCTGCTTCCCGCCACCGGGGCCAAGACCGTGCACCACGCCTACGTGGGCGGCCTGCTGGAGCACACCCTCTGCGTGGCCCGCACCTGCCTGGCCCTGTGCGACCTGTACCCGCAGCTCGACCGCCAGGTGCTGCTGGTGGCGGCCGTCCTGCACGACCTGGGCAAGGCCTGGGAGCTCACAAGCGGGCTGACCACGGACTACACCGACGAGGGCCGCCTGCTGGGGCACATCCAGCTCGGCCTGGAGCGCGTGGAAGGCTTCCTGTCCAGGGCCCGCGATCTCGACCCGGCGCTGGTCCTGCACCTGAAGCACCTGATCATCAGCCACCACGGCGAGTACGAGTTCGGCGCGCCCAGGCGTCCCAAGACCCCGGAGGCGTTCATCCTGCACTTTGCGGACAACATCGACGCCAAGATGAACACCATTGCCGGGGCCTACGCCGAGATCGAGGGCACGGAGTCGGCCTGGACCCCCTTCCAGCGCTACCTGGACCGCTTCATTTATCAACCCACCCGCACGCCCGCCCCCATGGACAGCCCAAACACCCGGCCCGAGGCGCACAAGCCTGATGCCCGCATCCTGCTCCTGCCCATCGAATAACCCGCACAAGGAACCCAGGCGACACGCATGTTCATAACTTTCGAAGGCATAGAGGGCACGGGCAAGTCCACGCAGATCGCCCTGCTGAAACAGCACCTGGAGGCCCAGGGCCGCCGCGTTGTCGTGACCCTGGAACCGGGCGGCAGCCGCATCGGCGCGGAGCTGCGGCGCGTGCTTTTGTCCCTGGAGAACCGCGACCTCACGCCCCAGGCCGAGCTTTTCCTGTACCTGGCCGACCGCGCCCAGCACGTGGCCCAGGTGGTGCGCCCGGCCCTCCAGTCCGGGGCCATCGTGCTCTGCGACCGCTTCGCCGACTCCACCGTGGCCTACCAGGGCTTTGGCCGCGGCATGGACACCAAGCTCCTGCACCAGCTGAACAACGTGGCCGTGGCCGGACTCTGGCCCGGGCTGACCATCCTGCTGGACCTGGACCCGGTGATCGGGCTCAAGCGCGCAGTGGACCGCAACAGCCGCGAGGGCAAGACCAGCGCCGAGGGCCGCTTCGAGGCCGAGAGCATGGCCTTCCACGGCCGCGTGCGCCAGGGCTTCCTGGACCTCGCCGCGAGCGCGCCGGAACGCATCCGCGTCGTGGACGCCTCGGGCACGCCAGAGGCCACCGCGCTGGCCGTGCGCGCCCTGGTGGAGGCCCGGACCCATGCCTGAGCGGCTCCATGCCTGAGCCTTCAGGCAGGCCCGCACCTTCTTCCCTCACGGTCCCCATCTCCTCCTGCGTCCGGGAACTTGCCCTGCGCGCCGGGCTGCGCAACGCGTTGCGCGACGGGCTGCGCGACTGGCTGCTGTTCCTGCTCCTGGTTTCCGGCTTTGTGTGGCTTGTGCTGCGCGGGGCCGAGGCCCTGGGCTACAACTGGCAGTGGTACCAGGTGCCGCGCGCGCTTTTTGCCAGCCAGGACGGCGCGCTTTCGCCCGGCCCGCTCCTGCAGGGCCTGCTGGTGACGCTCAAGCTCACGGGCTTGAGCTTTGCCGGGGCCTTTGCCGTGGGCCTGGCCGCGGCCCTGCTCAGGCTCTCGGGCTCGTGGTCCGGGCGCATCCTGGCCCGCGGCTTTCTTGAGCTGGTGCGCAACACGCCCCTGCTCATCCAGCTCTTCTTCCTCTACTTCGTGCTCTCGCCCGTGCTCGGCATGGACGCCTTTGGCACCGCAGTGCTCGGCCTGTCGCTCTTCGAGGGCGCCTACGTGTCCGAGATCCTGCGCGCCGGGGTGCGCTCGGTGGATTCCGGCCAGTGGGACGCCGCCCGCAGCCTGGGCATGGGCCGGGGCCAGGCCTATGTGTCCGTGATCCTGCCCCAGGCCCTGCGCCGCGTGCTGCCGCCCCTGGCCGGGCAGGGCGTGTCGCTCATCAAGGACTCGTCGCTGGCCAGCGTCATCGCCATAGGCGAACTGACCCTGCGCGGGCAGAATATTGTCTCCGAGACCTTCCTCAGCTTCGAAATTTGGTTTACGGTGGCAGCCATATACTGGCTCGTCACCACAGCGCTCTCAGGCGCGGCGGACGCCCTCGAACGCCGCCTGGCCTATCCGGCCTGAGTCACCACAGCACGGAGGTTCCCATGCGCAAAGCCGTCCCCACCAGACTCATCCTGCCCCTTGTCGCCCTGGGCCTCGTGCTCGTGCTCGCCGCAAGCGCCGCCAGCGCAGCCACGCGCGCTGACCTGGCCAAGGAGAGCACGCTCGAACAGGTGCTGCAGCGCGGGGTGCTGCGCGTGGGCTTCAGCACCTTCGTGCCCTGGGCCATGCAGGACAAGAAGGGCGAATTCGTCGGCTTTGAGATCGACGTGGCGCGCAGGCTGGCCCAGGACATGGGCGTGAAGGCGCAGTTCGAGCCCACCCAGTGGTCGGGCATCATCCCGGCGCT
>CAZXZF010000212.1:0-5041 GCA_964645095.1 uncultured Desulfocurvus sp.
CTTGTTGTAGTTGTCGCGCTCGATCTTGATGCGGTTCTCCGTGCCCTCAAGCTGGGTCATGAGCTCCACGAACTGCTTGTCGGCCTTGAGGTTCGGGTACTGCTCGCTGACCACCATGAGCTTGCCCAGGGCTGCGGAGAGCTGCCCCTGCGCCTGGTTGAACTGGGCCAGCTTGGCCGGGTCGGTCATGGTGGAGGCGTCGAGCTTCACCTGCGTGGCCGAAGCGCGCGCCTGGATCACGGCGGTGAGGGTCGCGCTCTCGTGGCTGGCATAGCCCTTCACCGTCTCCACCAGGTTGGGGATGAGGTCCAGGCGGCGCTGCAGGGCGGTGTTCACCTGGCCGGTCATCTGGTCGCACTGGGCGTCCAGGGTGATGATGGCGTTGTTGGTGGAGACCATGGACATGCCGCCAATGAGCAGCAGGGCGACAAGGGCGAGTCCGGCGATGGCGATGGGTTTCATTGCGTATGTTCTCCTGTTGGGTGGCGGCGAAGTGTGGCTCGCCAGATTGCGGCAAGATGCGCATCCCCGGACGATCTGTCAAGGCCGCACGCGACCCCGCGCGCAACCCCTGCGAGGACGCGGAACAGCTCCGGCATTGCCACGGCCGCCAGTCTGTGGGTATAGACGAACAGTATCGAACCCCGGCCATTCAGGAGGGAGCATGGGCAACAGGAGCACCAACCCGAGCATCCGGGAGCGCATCGAGTGGCTGTGGCAGCTGGGGCGCACCCATTCCCAGGATTTCTGCGGGCCGGACGCCACCCTGGCGCGCAAGCGCTACCTGGCGGAGCACCCCACGCACATCATGGTGCTCAAATGCATGGACGGCCGCATCCACATCCCCTACGCCACCAGCACGCCCCTTGGGATCATCGAGCCCCTGCGCAACCTGGGCGGCATGTTCAACATGGGCTGGCCCTACCTGGGCGAGGTGGTGGCCAACTCCGTCACCGACGCCGTGGAGCACGGCCGCCGCGCCCTCGTGGTCATCACCTACCACTTTTCCAAGGGCGACCCGCACCGGGGCTGCGCCGGGTTCGGCTACGACACCGAGGCCAGCATCCGCTATGTCCAGGGCATCAAGGACCAGATGGAGCACACCTTCGGCCACTCGCGGCAGACCGTGTATCCCGTGGTCTTCGGCTTCGAGACCGACGAGGACGCGCTGATCCTGCATGGTCCCGGCGGAACGTGGAACCTGGCCGAGGCCAAGGCGGACCCGGCACGGCCCGACGAGGAGGCCCTTGGACGCCAGCTGCGCGAGCTGTATCCGGACATGCCCCGGCGCATCCTGGCCGACCTTTTGCCCCTGGTGCTGGGCAACATCCGGCACATCGCCGAGACCCGGGCCTCGGGCCGCAAGATCGCCGTGGAGCACCGCGAGTGGGTCATCTGCATCGGCCGGGGCTTCGACTTCCTGCACGAGCCCAACATGGCACTCATCATCGGACCGTTCAGCCCGGACCTCTCCGGCCCCATCGCCAAGGCCGCAGGCATCATCCGCTCGAACATGGAGGCCGGGCGCATCCCGGACGACGGCTTCCTGCTCCTGGCCTCGGCCCCGTACCGCGAGGCGGGCATGGACCGGGCCCGGGCCGAGCTCAAGTCGCGCTTCCTGGCGCAGTTCGCCGACGAGGTCATCGGCCGCGAGTGGCCTGAGCTGCACCCCAAGATGATCATCGAGACTGCTGTGCTGGACTGGAACACCAGGCGGCTTGAAAGCATCGGGCCGAAACCGGCATAGACCGGCAGAGCCTGGCCCAGGGCCGACATGCGCCGGGGCCTGCATTGGGGCCGCCGAGGCAAAGAATTACCTTCGGCACAGCCGCAACACCTGACAACAACATTCCGTAATAAAAGGTAATTTTTAGTCGGCCAGCCTGCTGCGAAACAGGGTTTTCATTCTTGCCAGGGGATGCTATCAACCCTCACCCTGAATATACAACCTTCCCCCAAGGAGGACACCCCGCATGATTCCCAAGGACCTCAAATACGCCAAGAGCCACGAGTGGGCCAAGATCGAGGGCGACAGCGCCCTCGTCGGCATCACCCACTTCGCCCAGGAACAGCTGGGCGACCTGACCTACGTGGACCTGCCCAAGGTCGGCGCAACCCTCACCGCCGGGGCCGAGATGGGCTCGGTGGAGTCGGTCAAGGCCGCCAGCGAGCTGTACTCGCCCGTGACCGGCACCGTGACCGAGGTCAACGCCGCCCTGGAGAACGCGCCCGAGGCCATCAACCAGGAGCCCTACGGCGCAGGCTGGATGATCAAGGTGAAGCTCACCGGGCCGCCGACCGAGTTGGGCGGCCTGCTGGACGCTGCCGCCTACGCGCAGGTCTGCGCCGAGGAAGCCCACTAGCCCCATATTCGGCCCCACATTCCGCAAGGAGACTCACATGCCCTACGTTCCGCATACCCCGGAGGACATCCGGCGGATGCTCGGCGTCATTGGCGCGCCTACGGTTGCGGCGCTCTTCGCCGAGATCGGCCCGTCCATGCGCCCCAAGAGCTTCGACCTGCCCGAAGGCAAGAGCGAGATGGCCGTGCTGGCCCAGCTGGAAGACCTGGCCCGCAAGAACGCGGTGAACCACGTCAGCTTCCTGGGCGCCGGGTTCTATGACCACCACATCCCGGCCGCGGTGGACGCGCTTTCCATGCGCAGCGAGTTCTACACGGCCTACACGCCGTACCAGCCCGAAGCCTCCCAGGGCACGCTGCAGGCCATCTTCGAGTACCAGACCGCGGTGACGCGCCTGACCGGCCTGACCTTCGCCAACGCTTCGGTCTACGACGGCGGCAGCGCGCTCTTCGAGGCGGCCATGATGGCCGTGCGCCACACCGACCGCCGCAAGCTCGTGGTCTGCGAGGGCTTGAACCCCATCTACCGGGTCATGCTGGCCTCCTACACCTCGAACCTGAACCTGGAGCTGGTGACCATCGCCCACAGGGACGGCAACTGCGACCTGGCCGCGCTGACCGGCGCCCTGGACGAGAACACCGCCGCCGTGCTGGTGCAGAACCCCAACTTCTTCGGCACCCTGAACGACTTCAGCGCGCTCTTCGCCGCAGCCAAGGAGAGGGGCGTGGTCAGCGTGATCTCGGTCTACCCGGTGCTCCAGTCGGTGCTGAAATCGCCCGGCGAGATGGGCGCGGACGTGGCCGTGGCCGAGGGCCAGAGCCTGGGCCTGCCGCTCTCCTTCGGCGGACCGTACCTCGGCATCATGACCTGCACCAAGGGCATGGTCCGCCAGATGCCCGGCCGCATGGTGGGCCGCACGGTGGATACCAAGGGCCGCACCGGCTATGTGCTGACCCTGCAGGCAAGAGAGCAGCACATCCGCCGCCAGAAGGCCACAAGCAACATCTGCTCCAACCAGGCCCTGTGCGCCCTGCGCTCGCTCATGCACCTGTGCCTGCTGGGCGAGGAGGGCCTCAAGCGCACCGCCGAGATCTGCATCGAGCGCGCGCACTACGCGGCCCAGCGGCTCACGGCCATTCCGGGCGTGCAACTCCTCTCCACGGCTCCCTTTGGCAACGAATTCGCCGTGACCCTGCCGGTGAACGCCTACCAGGCCATCGACAAGCTCACCAATCGCGGCTTTGTTCCCGGCTTCCCGCTGGGACGCTACTATCCGGGGCTGGAGAACGCGCTGCTGGTGGCCTGCACCGAAAAGACCTCCAAGGAACAGATCGGCGTGCTGGCCGAGATGCTGCGAGGTATGCTCGCATGAAGGACGCTCATATGAACACGGTCTTCAAGAAATCCGATCCCGGCCGCGAGGGCGTCTGGCCCGCCAAGGCCGAAAAGCCCGCGAGCGAACTTCTGCCCCAGGGCCTGCTGCGCCAGAAGCCAGCGAACCTGCCCTCGCTGTCCGAGCTGGACGTGGTGCGCCACTTCACCCAGCTCTCGCGGCGCAACTTCGGGGTGGACGGCAACTTCTACCCGCTCGGCTCCTGCACCATGAAGTACAACCCCAAGTTCACCGAGAACGTGGCCGCCCTGCCCGGCTTCACGCGGCTGCATCCGGTGCTGCCGCAGCTTAAAGGCGCGGGCCGCCTGTGCCAGGGGGCGCTGGAGGTCATGTACGAGACCGAGCAGCTGCTCTGCGAGATCTGCGGCATGAAGGCCTTCACCCTGCACCCCATGGCGGGCGCACATGGCGAGCTCACCGGCGTCATGATCATCGCGGCCTACCACAAGGACCGTGGCAACAAGAAGACCAAGATCATCTGCCCGGACTCGGCCCACGGCACCAACCCGGCCAGCGCGGCCATCGCGGGCTACGAGGTCATCAACCTGCCAAGCAAGGACGGCATCGTTGACCCGGAAGAGTTGGCCAAGGTGCTGGACAATGAAGTGGCGGGCATGATGATGACCTGCCCGAACACGCTGGGCCTGTTCGAGAAAAACCTGCCCAGAATCGTCGAGATGCTGCGCAGCGTGGACGCCCTGCTCTACTACGACGGCGCGAACCTGAACGCCATCATGGGGAAAATGCGCGTGGGCGACGCGGGCTTCGACGTGGTGCACCTGAACCTGCACAAGACCTTTGCCACGCCGCATGGCGGCGGCGGTCCGGGTTCCGGCCCGGTGGGCGTGAGCGAGCGGCTCGTGCCGTATCCGCCCATCTCCCGCGTGGAGAAGCTGGAGGACGGCCAGTTCTACCTGAACTACGACTTCCCCAAGAGCATCGGCTACGTGGCCCCGTTCTACGGCAACTTCGGCGTGGTGCTGAAGGCCTATGCCTACATTCTGCGCCTGGGCCGAATGGGCCTCATCCGCGCCACCGAGAACGCCGTGCTGGCCGCCAACTACCTGCGCAAGCGCCTGGACACGGTGCTGGACGTGCCCTTTGACCGCATCTGCATGCACGAGTTCGTGGCCAGCGCCTGCAACCTGTCCGGATGCCACGTGCGCGCCCTGGACATCGCCAAGATGCTGCTGGACCGCGGCTACCACGCCCCGACCATCTACTTCCCGCTCATCGTGAAAGAGGCGCTCATGTTCGAGCCCACCGAGACCGAGAGCCTGGACAC
>CAZXZF010000213.1:0-5031 GCA_964645095.1 uncultured Desulfocurvus sp.
TGGGCCTGTTCTTCCTCATGGCCGGGTACTTCCACCCCGGCAGCGTGGACCGCAAAGGGCCGGGCCGCTTCGTGCTGGACCGCCTGTGGCGCTTCGGCGCGCCCATCGTCATCATGGTGCTTTGCATCACCCCGGTGTTCATCTACTTCCACGAGGTGCTCTTCAAGCACCTGCCCGCCGTCCCCTACTGGGACTTCTTTTCGGGCGCGTACCTGGGCCTTGCCGACAGGCCGCTGGGCTGGCCCGGCGACCCCGGCATCCATACCGAGTTCATCCACCTCTGGTTCATCGAGAACCTGTTCATTTACGGCGGCGTCTACGCGCTGTACCGGGCCGTGGCAGGCAGCCGCGACAGCGCCCCGGCCACCCGCATGGCAGAGCCCATCGCCCCGGCCACGGCGCACCGGGCGCTCATCAGTCTGGTGCTCTGGCTCAGCGTGACGACATTTTTGATCCGCATCTGGAAGAGCGTGGACGACTGGAAGGTGCTGCTCGGCATCTGGGAGATCGAGTTCGCGCACCTGCCGCAGTACGTGACCATGTTCACCCTTGGCATCCTGGCCGCGCGGCGCAACTGGTTCGAGCGCTTCCCGGCCCGCGCAGGCTTCACCTGGCTGTGGATCGGCGTGGCCTGCGTGGCCGTGTGGATGGCGCGCGGCGCAGGGCTTGACGTCCCCTTCTGGATCGGCGGGTTCACGCTGGCTGCGGCCAACCGCGCCGTGTGGGAGGCTGTGCTCTGCGTGGGCTTCTGCGCGGGCCTGCTTACCCTGACCAGGGAACGCCTGCCGCAGCAGACGCGGCTGATGAAGATTTTGTCCGACAACGCGTTCGCGGTGTACATCTTCCACGTGCCCGTGGTCACGCTGCTCCAGTATGCGCTCTCCGGCACCAGCCTGGGGCCGCTGGAATCGTTCTTCGCGGTGACGGCGCTCGGCATCGCCCTGACCTTCCCGCTGACGCACTTCGTGCTGCGCCGCCTGCCCCTGCTGCGGCAGGCGCTCTAGGAGAGCTCCGGCTCCTGGGGGACTTTCCGGGGCGTAAGCGCGCGCTCCAGGCTGCGGACCAGGTCGGCCTGGCGCACGGGCTTGGACAAGATGTCAAAGACGCCAAGGCCCGTTGCGGCCTCCCGCGCGGCGGCATCGCTGTAGCCCGTCCACACGATCACCGGCAGGCCGGGCCTGAGCGCCCGCACTCCCCCGACGAAATCCGTGCCGGACAGGCCCGGCATGATCTGGTCCGTGAGCACCAGGTCAAAGCCGTCCGGGGTCTCGGCAAAGATGGTCAGGGCCTCCTCTCCGCTGGCGGCGGTGGTGACTTGGTAGCCCAGGCTGGTCAGCGCCTCGCGCCAGACCGCCAGCAGGGACGCCTCGTCGTCCACGAGCAGGATGCGCGCCTGGCCGGAGAGCACGGCCCGGGCCTCTGGCTGGGCCGGCCCCGCTTCGCTGCGCACGCGCGGCAGCAGCACGCGCATGGTGGTGCCCAGCCCGGCCACGCTCTCCACGCCGATGGACCCGCCGAGCTTGTGGACAATGCCATGGACAACCGCAAGGCCCATGCCCGTGCCCTCGCCGGGGCGCTTGGTGGTGAAGAAGGGGTCGAAGATGCGCTCGACTATGGCCGCCGGGATGCCCGGACCGGTGTCGCGCACGCGCAGGCGCACGTAGGTGCCCTGGGCCAGGGTCGAGAGGTCCGGCGCGCGGTCCGCGCCGAGGTACAGCTCGTCCACGGCAACCTCAAGGATGCCGCCGGAGTCGCGCATGGCCTGCACGGCGTTGGTGCACAGGTTGAGCACCACCTGGTGCGCCAGGGACGGGTCGGCCAGCACCATGTCCGACTCGCTGTCGAAGCGGCGGCGCACGCTGACGCCCTGGGGCATGGTCACCAGCAGGTGCTGGAGCACCTCCTTGACCAGCGGGGTCAGGCGCAGGGGCACCAGGGCGCCTTCGCCCTGGCGGCTGAAGGTCAGAATCTGGGCGATGAGCTCCTTGGCGCGGGTCCCGGCGCGCAGGATCTCCTCCACGCGGCGCTCCTGCGGCCCGCCCCGGACCGCCACCTCAAGCATCTCCGCGTAGCCCAGCATGACGCCCAGGATGTTGTTGAAGTCATGCGCGATGCCCCCGGCCAGGGTGCCCAGGGCCTCCAGGCGGCGCGACTGTTCGAGCTGCCGCTCCAGCTCTTTCCAGTGCGAGATGTCGTGGGCCACAACGATGGTGCCGGTGCGCGCCGCCTCGCGGTCGTGGAAGGGCGACACCGCCACCAGGAAATGTCCGCCCCAGCGCGGGATGGTCAACTCCCCGGACGAGCAGGACGAGCTTGCCGCCAGGGCCTGGATGCGCTCGGAGACCTCGCTTGAGCCAGCCTCTTCGGCCACCTCGACCAGGAATTTCCCCACCAGGCTGCGCGGGTGGACGCCCAACCGGCTGCCCAGGGCCATGTTCAACCGGCGCACGCGCATGTCCCCGTCCAGGATGAGGATGGGGTCGGGCACGGAATCAAAGGTGCTCTCCCACTCCTGCTTGGCCTGGATCACGGCCTGCTCCACCAGCAGGCGCTGGCTCATGTCCACGCCGATGCGCCAGGCCTTCCAGCCCGGCAGCGGGTACCGGCGCGAGATGTCGGACCAGGCGATGACGCGCTCGCCTCCGTCCTTGCAGATCAGGCGGCTCTCAAGGTCGCGGTGGTCCTGGCCCCGGCCGCGCAGGCTGCGGCGGAAGGCTTCGTCCGGAAACAGACGCTCCGGGGTTGCGCGGTCATGCAGCACCTCGTTTGCGGCAAAGCCCGAGACGCGCTCGCACTCGCGGTTCCAGAAAACAATCGCGCCGTGGGTGTCAAAGGCCACCACGAGCACCGGCATGTTCTCCACCATGCCGCGCAGGGCCTGGGCCCCGGCCAGGAGCGAAGCCTCGGCGCGCTCCCGGCCCACCCGGCCGCCCAGAAGATCGGCCAGCACCCGCATGAGCGCCAGATCCTCCAGGGTCCAGCGGCGCGAGGCCGCAGCATCGACGCGCAAAAAGCCCAGCCAGACGCCGTCGTGGCGCATGGGCAGAAGCGCCAAAGTCACGGCCCCATCCTGCTCCAGGAAGGGACGCTCGGGCTCGGGAAAGTCCGCGCTGGCGCCGTGCAGGGCGCTGCCCTTGAACAGATCCTGCGCCAGCCGGCCCAGGCCGAGGGCGGTGTAGCTGACCGGCTGGCCAGGCGCGGGGTTCCTCAGGGGCGCGCAGCCGTTGCCCTGGGCCTCGGCGAACAGGCTCAAGCCCAGGCCATGTTCCGGGTCGTCATGATTCAGGAAGATCGCGGCGCGGGAGAGTCCGCCCTTGCGCACCAGGGCCGAGAGCGCGCGGGCCAGGCTGCCGCCGTTGCGCCTGGCCCCGTGCAGCAGGTCCGAGCAGGCCGCCAGGCCCCGCGCCAGACGCAGGGAAGCCTCGCCGCCACGAGAGCTTGCGGCTCGCGGCACGGCGGCGCCCAGGCTGGTGCGTTGCGGCGGTTTCGGCATGCGACTCGGTTTTCCAGGCTCGAATTGTTGGTCCAGGAACAGCATCCGTTCAACGTCTCCCAATAGTCCAACAGCGTATAACATAGCCCTTGCCAGGGGCACAAGGCCGCAGGTTCGCTGCGCTTAGTACGTCCCCTGTGGCCCCGCGCCCTCGCCCAGCAGGGCGGCCTGACCGAAGCGCAAGCCCGCTCCGGGCCGCCCGGACAGCGACAACCGGGCCACGCCCGGGGTGGCCGCGCCCTCGCTGGCGTTCCTGACGACAACACCCAGACCGACGCCCAGGCCCCCGGCCTCGGTTGTGCCTGCGACCTTGCCGATGCCCCTGGCGACCGCGCCGTGGCCCACGGCGCCAGCGCCCGGCTTGCCCTGCGGCGACGCGCCCTGGCCCGCATGGCCTTGCGCAGACGCGCCCTGCACGGCCTGCTTCAGGTTCTCGCCAGCGGTCTCGTAGTAGGCGGGCGAGAGGTCCAGGGCCTTCTCGAACAGGGCCTGGGCCCGTGTCACCTCGCCCTGGAGATACAGGGCGTAGCCCAGGTTGTTCAGGGCCCGGGCGTCGTTCCCGCCCGCACGGAAGGCGCCAAGCGCCTCGGCCGGGCGGCCCAGGCGCACCAGGAGCAGGCCAAGGTTGTTGGCGCTGCGCTCGGGGTCGGGGGAGTTCTGCATGGCCTGGCGGAAGGTCGAAACCGCAGTCTCCGGGTCCCCGGACAAGACCTGGGCCACGGCCAGGTTGTTCAAAAGCTCTTCGCGCCCGGGTCCGGCCTGGACCTCGGCCTGGACCTCGGCCTGTGCCTCTGCCTGTGCCCCTGCCTGTGCCCCTGCCTGTGCCCCGGCCTGTAATTGAAACTGGGGCAGGGCCAAGGCCGCCAGGAACTGCTCCCTGGCCTGGTCCGGCTGGCCCTGGTTCATGAGCAAAACGCCGAGATGGCTGCGCGCGCGCCAGCTGGCCGGGGCCAGGGCCACGGCGCGCTCAAAGGCCTCACGCGCCTCGGAGCCCTGGCCCAGCCGCTCGCAGGCCTGCCCGGCCCCGTAATGCGCGCCTGGCGAATCCGGGCTGGCGGCCACGGCTTGGCGGAAGGCCGCCAGGGCGGCATCGGGCCGGTTCAGGCGCAGCAGGGCCTGGCCCTTCTTGACCAGCAGCCCGGCATCGCCAGGCCGCGCCACGAGCGCCTTGTCGTAGCCGTCCACGGCCTGCACGGCGCGGCCGGCATTGAGCTGCACGTCGGCCACGAACTCCTGCCGGGCGGAATTCCCGGGATCAAGCAGGTCGGCGCCGGGGTTGTCCCGCCGGGCGGCGCAGGCCGGGAGCAGAAGCGCCAGGGCCACGAGGAAAAGCAGCGGGCGGGTTGGGAGCGGACGCATGAAGGCCTCCCTTCACTGGCCCATGCGGGCGAAGACGTTCGACAGCTGCAGCACCGCCGGTCCGATGAGCACCACGAACAGCGCCGGAAAGATGCACAGCACCAGCGGGAACATCAGCTTGGTGGGCAGCTTGGCCGCGGTTTCCTCGGCCCGCTGGAAGCGGCTGGTGCGCAGGGTGT
>CAZXZF010000214.1:0-4991 GCA_964645095.1 uncultured Desulfocurvus sp.
GAACCCTCGATGGGCTTTTAAGGCCCATACCCGCTTAGCAGGCGAGCGCCTTCGGCCGACTCGGCCACCTCTCCTTGAAAACGCGCCGAACCAGCGCGGTTGGACTCTCTACCCCCTGGCGGCGTTCGCTGTCAAGGTGCCTGTGCGCATCAGCCCTTCTTGCGTGGCGCGGCAGGTTTGCCGGACTTGCCGCCGGGCCCGGCTCCAGCTTTGCCCCCGGGCTTGCCTGGGGAATCGACCCAGTGCTTCTTGGCCGAGGCGCTCTTGGCGTCCATGTCCTTGCGCGACTTGCCAAGCCTGGGCGCGCGGGTCTTGAGCACGCGCTCCGGCTCCCGCTTCTCGTGGCTGGAGCGGAACACGGCCGAGAGCGGGGCCATGCGGATGCCCAGCAGCTTGCGCAGCTGGCTCTCCAGGTAGCGCGCGTAGTTGGGCTGCACCAGCTCGGCATCGTTGACGAAGAACACGAAGGTGGGCGGCGATTCGTCGGCCTGGGTCATGTAGAAGAACTTGGCCCGGCGGCGGTTGATCACCGGGGGCATGTGCCGTGTGGTGGCCTCGGTCATGGCCCGGTTGAGCTGGCCCGTGCCGATGCGGATGGTGCATTCGGCGCGTATGTCCTCGGCCAGGGACAGCACCTTCTGCAAGCCCGTGCCCTTGAGGGCCGAGACATACAGCGTGGGCACATACGGGGCGATGCGCAGGGCTTCCTCGTAGGTTTCGCGCAGGGCCTTCAGCTGCGTTTTGGGCACCAGGTCGATCTTGTTCACGGCCACGAAAAACGGCGTGCGCTGGAGCGCCAGATAGTCGATGAGCCGCTTGTCCTGGCGCGACAGCCCCTCCAGGGCATCGAGCACGAGGATGGTCACGTCGGCGCGCTTGCTGCTCGCGAGCGCCCGGTACACAGACATCTTCTCCAGGGAATCGTGGATGTTGGCCTTGCGGCGCACGCCTGCGGTGTCCACGAAGACGTAGCGCCTGCCGCCGATGTCGTAGGTGATCTGCACGGAGTCGCGCGTGGTTCCGGCCACGTCGCTGACGATCTGCCGACCCTGGCCGACAAGGGCGTTGACCATGGACGACTTGCCCGCGTTGGGCCGGCCCAGCATGCAGATCTTGAGCCCGCGCTCCGGCGCGTCCTCGTCCTCCGGCCCCTGCTCGATGAGCGGCCTGGCCAACTCGGCGATGCGCGCGCGCAGGGTGTTCAGGCCAAAGCCGTGGGCCGCGGACACCGGCGCGATCTCCAGGCCCAGGGCGTGGAAGTCCGCCGTGGCCTTGGCCTCCTGCTCCGGGCCGTCGATCTTGTTGACCACCAGCAGGATGGGCTTGCCCGCAGCGCGCACCTTTTCGCTCACGGACTCGTCCAGGCCTGTGATGCCCTCGCGGCCGTCCACCACGAAGAGGAGGATGTCGGCCTCTTCCAGGGCCTCGGTGGCCTGGTCGAAGACGCTGCGGTCGATGCCGCCGTTGTCCTCTTCCGCGGAGTCGGGCAGCATGCCGCCGGTGTCGACCACGGCCAGGCGCACCTCGTCCTCGACCATCTCGCCGTAGATGCGGTCGCGGGTGACGCCGGGCATGTCGTGGGTGATGGCCTTGTTTTTGCGGATCAGGCGGTTGAAAATGCTGCTCTTGCCAACGTTGGGGCGGCCTAACAGGGCGATGATGGGCATCATGGTCGTTTTCCAGATGCCTGGCCGAGGTCTTGCCCCGGCCAGGGCTTTAACGTTCTACGGTTACAATCTGGCGGCTACAATCTGGCGTTGATCTCCTCAGCGACCTTGACGCCGGAGAGGAGCATGCCGCCGAAAATCGGCCCCATGCGATAGGAGCCATACACGGCATTGGCGGCCATGCCGGCCACCCACACCCCGGGGAAGACCTCGCGCGTATGGCGCACGGTGTTGGCCTCGGCCACGTCAGCCCACATGGACTGCTCGCCCTCGATGCCGCCCGACGGCGTGTTCAGCTTGACCCCGTTCTTGCGCACCAGGGTCCGTAACATCTCCACGTCGTGTCCGGTGCATTCTATGGCATGTTTGCAGTGAAGCACAAGCGGGTCCACATGCAACCGCGCCATCTCCACAGGGCTTGAGTTCACCACCAGGCCCATGACGCGCTTCACGCCGTCCACCTCGCGCAGCACCACGTCCTCCACGCTCATGCAGTTGAACACGTGGGCCCCGGCCTTGGTCGCTTGATACGCCAGCGCGGCAGTTGCGGCCACGGAGTCGGCCAGGAAGTAGCCGGGCTTGTACTCGCTCATGGCGCAGCCCGCCTCTTCCAGGATGCCCTTGGCCTCCTCCTGGACCACGATGTAGTTCCAGGTCATGCCGCCGCCCCACATGCCGCCGCCCACCGAGAGCTTGCGCTCGAACAGGGCGACCTTGCGCCCCCGCTCGGCCAGCTTCCAGGCCGCGGTCAGGCCCGAGGGCCCGCCGCCCACAATGGCCACGTCGAGATCGAGGCAGCTCTTGAACTTCTCGAAATAGGCTGTGGCGATGGCCTCGGTGACAATCCTTTCGTCAATGATCATTCTCGTCCTCCTGCAACTGTTGCGGTTTCTCAAAAAACGCGCCTCAAACGAAAAACCGTCCCAAAGAAGGGACGGCTCCTCGCGTTGCAGTGTTCCCTTCGTCGGCATTACCCGGACAGGTTCAACGGTCAACCCCACAGCAGATGCAAGGGGTCCTCTCAGCCCGGTTTCTCCGAGCTCCCGCAGGACGGTTGTTCCTAAAACGGAACTATCTGAAAAGTTTGGCGATGGCCTCCGTGTAGGGGGCGGTCAGCACGCCGCGCTCGGTGATGATGCCGTGGATGAGCCTGGCCGGGGTCACGTCAAAGGCGAAGTTGAACACGCCCACGCCGTCCGGGGTGATCTGGGTGGCGCCGATGTGCGTCACCTCGCGCGGGGTGCGGTCCTCGATGGGGATCAGCGAGCCGTCGGCGGTTTCCGGGTCGATGGTGGACACCGGGGCGGCCACATAGAACGGGATGCCGAACTCCTTGGCCAGCAGCGCCACGCCAAAGGTGCCGATCTTGTTGGCCGCGTCGCCGTTGGCGGCGATGCGGTCCGCGCCGACGATGACCTTCTGCACCAGGCCGCGCTGCATCAGAAGCGCGCAGGCGTTGTCGCAGGCCACCTTCACCGGGATGCCGTCGCGGTGGAGCTCGTAGGCGGTGAGCCGCGCGCCCTGCAGGAAGGGCCGGGTCTCGTTGGCGATGACCTGGATCCTCTTGCCCTGCTCCACGGCCGCGCGGATGGGGGCGAGCGCCGTGCCGTAGCCTGCGGTGGCGAGCGCCCCGGCGTTGCAGTGGGTCATGACCGTGTCGCCGTCGGCGAGCAGATCCGCACCGGACGCGCCAATGGCCTTGCAGGTCTCGATGTCATCACTGTGCACGACCTTGGCCTTGGCCAGCCAGAACACGCACAGCTCGTCCAGGGAAAACTCCGGGCGCCTGGCCCACTCGGCCTGCATGAGCCTTACTGCCCAGCGCAGGTTCACCGCCGTGGGCCGGGCGCTGGCGATCTCCTCCAGCTTGGCCGCGAGCAGGGGCTTCCAGTCGCCACCGGCAGGAACCAGGCCCTTGACTTCGCGCCCGGCCAGGTAGCAGCCGTAGGC
The DNA here is from genome assembly GCA_964645095.1 of uncultured Desulfocurvus sp. Lineage (GTDB taxonomy): Bacteria > Desulfobacterota > Desulfovibrionia > Desulfovibrionales > Desulfovibrionaceae > Humidesulfovibrio. The sequence goes on from CAZXZF010000214.1 coordinate 3,618, forward strand.
CGCAGTAACGCCGATGGCGGGCGCGCCGCGCACCACCATGACCACCAGGGCCTCGCAGATGTCGGCCACGGTCTTGCAGACGAACCATTCCTCGCGCGTGGGCAGGTAGCGCTGATCAAGGAGGACCAGGGCGTCCTTTTCCGGGGAATACTGAATGTGCTCGGTCATTTTTGATCCTTCAAAATGATTGGGGGCCAAAGGACGGGGAAATCACTTCAGCTTCTCGGCGAGGAGCTGGTTGACCACGGCGGGGTTGGCCTGGCCCTTGGTGCGGCGCATGATCTGGCCCACAAAAAAGCCCATGAGCTTGGTCTTGCCCGCGCGAAAGTCGGCCAGCTCCTTGGGGTTCTCGGCCAGCACGGCGTCCACGTCGGCCTCCAGGGCCGAGGTGTCGGAGATTTGAACCAGGCCCTTGGCCTTGACCAGCTCTTCGGGGTCGGCCCCGGTGGCCAGCAGCTCGGGCAGGATGTCCTTGCCGCTCTTGGCGCTGATGGCGCCCTCTTCCACCAGGCGCACCAGGGCCGCCAGCTTCTGCGGGGTCAGCTTCAAGTCGGCCACGCGGCCGCCGGTCTGGTTCAGCTCGCGCAGGATGTCGGTCATGATCCAGTTGCAGAGCTTCTTGGGCTCGCCATAAGCCGCCACAGCGGCCTCGAAATACTCCGCCAGGTCGCGCTCGGCGGTCAGCACCTCGGCGTCGCCGACAGACAAGCCGTACTGCGTGACAAAGCGCTGCTCGCGGGCCTTGGGCAGTTCGGGCAGCTCGGAGCGCCACTGGTCGAGCCAGGACTGCTCCAGCACCAGCGGCACCAGGTCCGGGCAGGGGAAATAGCGGTAGTCGTGGGCCTCTTCCTTGCCGCGCATGGAGTGCGTGGTGCCCTTGTTGGCGTCAAACAGGCGCGTTTCCTGGACCACCTGCTCGCCGTCCTCCACCAGGTCGATCTGGCGCTCGACCTCAAAGTCGATGGCCTTCTGCACGTGCTTGAAGGAGTTGAGATTCTTCAGTTCCGCGCGGGTGCCGAAGGCCTCCTGGCCAAAGGGCCGGACGCTCACGTTGGCGTCGCAGCGGAAAGAGCCCTCCTCCATGTTGCCGTCGCAGATGTCGAGATAGACCAGGATGCTGCGCAGGGCCTTGAGGTAGGCCACGGCCTCGTCGGCGTTGCGCATGTCCGGCTCGGAGACGATCTCGATCAGCGGCACGCAGGCGCGGTTCAGGTCCACATAGCTCGCGTTGTCCTGGGCCGAGTGGATGTTCTTGCCGGCGTCCTCCTCCATGTGGATGCGCGTGACGCCGACCCGCTTGGGCCCCTTGCCGGTGACGATGTCCACATGGCCCGCTTCGCAGATGGGCAGCTCGAACTGGGAGGTCTGGTAGCC
>CAZXZF010000215.1:0-4971 GCA_964645095.1 uncultured Desulfocurvus sp.
AAGGTCCTGGCCGAGCCGAACCTCATCTGCCTCTCGGGCAAGAGCGCCAGCTTCCTGGCCGGCGGCGAGATCCCCATCCCCATCCCGCAGGCGCTGGGCACCGTGGCCATCGAGTACAAGCCCTTCGGCGTGGGCCTCAATTTCACGCCCATGGTGCTGGAGTCCGGCCGCATCAGCATCCAGGTGAATCCCGAGGTCTCGGAGCTCGACTACTCGCTTGGCGTGACCATCAACAACTGGCAGATTCCCGGCCTGACCACGCGCCGGGCCAGCACCACGGTGGAGCTGGCCAGCGGCCAGAGCTTCGCCATCGCCGGGCTGATCAAGGACACCACCCGCGAGAGCATCAAGAAGTTTCCCGGCCTGGGCGACCTGCCTGTGCTGGGCGCGCTGTTCCGCAGCAGCGAGTTCCGCAAGAACGAGACCGAGCTTGTGATCATCGTCACCCCGCACCTGGTGAAGCCGCTCAACATGGCCAGGCAGACCCTGCCCACGGACGGCTTCAAGGAGCCCACGCCCTACGAATTCTTCGTCGCCGGACAGTTGGAAGGCCAGGCCGGCGCAGCCCAGAAGCCGCAGCAGCCCGCACCGGCCCTGGACGGCAAGCCCTCGAGCCCCTCTGGCCCCTCCGGCCCCTCCGGCTCATCCGGCTTTGACGGCCGCTTCGGCTCGGCCCCGCCCGCAGGGGAATAGGAGAAAGCCCTCATGAACGCCCGCACAGCACATCTCGTCACCACCCTTTCGGCCCTGGCCCTGCTTGCGGGCTGCGGCCTGGAGCCGGCCCGGCCGCCGCTGGACGCCACCTGGGGCATGTCCGTGCGCATGGCCGTGGAGAACCAGAAGCTTGATCCCACCCTGGGCGGCGACCGCCCTGTGGCGGGCCTGGACGGCGTGTACGCACGCAACGCCCTGGAGGCCTATCGCAAGAGCTCGGAGGCCGATCCCCAGACGGGCAAGGCCAGGGAGTCCAAGTCGGAGTCCATCCTCTCGGTCAAGGAGGTAAAGTGATGAACGCCACCCAACACGACCGTCGAACCAGGGGCCAGCGGGGCTCCATCTCTGTCGAGGCCGCGCTGCTCCTGCCCATCTTCATGCTGCTGCTCCTGGCCTTTGTGGACTTCGGCCGGCTCATGTGGACCCAGACCGTGGTCAACTCCGCCGCGGCCGAGGCCGCGCGCCTGGCCGTGCTGCCCGAGCCCAGCAACGCCGCCGTGGCCGACCTCGCCGCCAAGCGCGTGCTGGACGGCGGCATCAAGACCCCGCCCTCGGTGCTGGTCAGCCCCAGGAACCCCAATGAGCAGGTGTCCGTCACCGTGAGCGTGGGCTTCGACTTCCTGCTGCTGGCCGACCTGGCGCCGGAGATCCTGAGCCACAGGACCCTTTCCTCAACCTCCGTCATGGTCCACCAACCCTAGGGAGGACGCCATGAACCCCAAGAAGATGCGTGAAAAGGGCTCGTCCACAGTGGAGTTCGCCCTGGCCGTGGCCCTGGTGCTGGCCCCGATGCTGCTCGGCCTGGTCGACTTCAGCCGCTACCTGGGCATGAGCCACACCGTGTCGCGCGCCGCCCACGAGGGCGTGTTCGAGGCCTCGCGCGGGCGCGACCCGGTGCTGGTGGTGCAGAACTATCTGCACAACGGCGGGCTCGATCCGGCCAAGGCCAGCGTGAGCCTGACTCCGGCCGCGGACGGGGCAACGCGCGGCACGGCCATGCAGATCACTGTTTCCTACAATCTTGCCGACTACGCCCTGGCCACGTGGGGAGGGCTGTTCCCAGAGGCCTATTCCACCAAGGCCACGGCGCGGCGCGAGTGAACGGGAGGACACCATGAACACAGCCGCAACGCGATCCCTGTACAAGAACGAGCACGGCACCACGGGCGTGATCCTGGCCCTGGTCCTGGCGACGCTCGCCGGCATCGCCGCCCTGGCCCTGGATCTGGGGGCCATGCACGTGCGCCGCAGCAGCCTGCAGACCTCGGCCGACGCCGCGGCCCTGGCCGGGGCCAACGGGCTCATCTCCTACGGCTCGGACCTGCCCAAGGTGCGCAGCGTCATCCTGGAATTCGCCAAGGCCAACCTGGACAGCCAGGACAAGCCCGACATCGCCGTGCAGTCCTCGGACATCGTCTTCTACAAGGACGGTGTGCCGTCCAGCACCTCGCCGAACCAGGTCGAGGTCACGGTGCGCCGGGCCCAGGCCCGCAGCAATCCCATGGAGCTGTTCTTCGGCAAGGCGGTGAACGTGGACACGGCCGACCTCTCGGCCAAGGCCAGGGCGGGCATATTCAACCCCGCCTCCAGCAGGAACCTGAAGCCCTGGAGCGTGGCCACCAAGTTCACCTGGAACGACCGTGCGGACACCACGTGCTCCGGCAACTACAACAACGGCGTGCTCGACGTGGACAGCGCCAAGGAGCTGGCCTCCATCGTGGTGCTGGGCTACGGCCCGGCGGACCTGGGCGCGCCCATCGTGCTCAAGGTCGGCAACCCGGCGAACACCATCGTGCCCAGCCAGTTCAACGCCGTGGACTACCCGCCGGTGAACAAGGGCAACCCGGTCACCGGCGCTGCGGAGTACCGCGACAATATCGTCGGGGTCGGCTCGAACTCCGTGCTGGTGGAGGTCGGCGATCAGCTGCGGACCGAGACGGGCAACATGGCCGGGCCCACCAAGCAGGGCCTGAACGAGCTCCTGGCGGACGACCCCGGGGCCTACTGGGACACGGCCACCAGGTCCATCAAGGGCAGCAGCTTCAAGGATCCGTTGTCGAGCCCCCGGGTCGGGCTGATCCCCTTCTACGACCCGCGCTATCCGGTGACCTCCGGCCGCAGCTACGTCACGGTGTACCAGGTGGGGGCGATCTTCATCGAGAGCATCGACTGCCAGGGCAATGTCCATGGCCGGTACATCACGACCGTGCCGGTTTCGCCCGCAAGCACCGGAACAGGCAACGGCATGCTCGCCGTGGCCAGGCTCATCCAGGATTCCAGCCGGGGCGCCAGCAATTAGAGACAGGCCGAAGCCGCATTGAAGTCACGAGGAGACGCGCCATGAACAGCCGGAAGATCACCGTCACCGTGGACGCCGTCCTGGAGCAGCGCCGCGAGGCCATGGTCCTGGCCCTGGCCGCCCTGGAGGGGGTCGAGGTGCTGCCGCGCGCCGCCGCCGGCCGCTCCGAGTTGGCCGGGCTGGCCCTGCTGAGCATCCTGGCTCTGGGCGCGGACCCTGCCGCGGACATGGCTCTGGCGGCCCGATTGTCCGGGCAGGGGGTGGCCGGGCAGGGGGTGGCCGGACAGTCCGCCTGCCCTCCGGTTGTCCTGGCCGGTCCGGCTCCGGCCCCGGAAGTGCTGCTCGCGGCCATGCGCGCGGGCATCACCGAGTATCTGCCCGAGCCCGTGGCCGAGGCTGATCTGCGCGCCGCCCTGGAACGCCTGCAGGACCGCCGCCGCCCGCCCGCCGCCCTGACGCAGCATGTGACACAGGCCGGAACCCCGGCCCAGGCCGGGCGCATCGTGCTGGTGCTGGGCGCCAAGGGCGGCATCGGCACCACCACCGTGGCCGTGAACCTGGCCGACGCGCTGACCCGCCAGGGCTCCGGCCGCACGGCGCTCCTGGACCTGGCCCAGCCCCAGGGCGAGACGCCCATCTTTCTGGACCTGGAGCACACCTATACCTGGGCCGACGTGGCCGCGAACATCGAGCGCCTGGACGCCACCTACCTGGAGAGCGTCATGGCCCGGCACCATTCGGGCCTGGCCGTGCTGCCCGCGCCGGACTTCTGCGCCGAGGCCTCCCTGGAGCCTGTGGTGCTGCGCCAGATCCTGGAGCTTTTGCGCCGCAGCTACGCCCAGGTGGTCGTTGATCTTGGGACCGGCGCGGGCACCGGCCACGGCGAGGCCATCCTCGAGGCCCTGGACATGGCCGACGACGTGCTGCTGGTCCTGGACCTGTCCCTGCCGTGCCTGGCCCGGGCCAAGCGCTTCCTGGAGGCCGTGCGGGCAACGCAGCCGCAGCTCCTGCCGCGCCTGCGCCTGGTGGCCAACCGCAAGACCTCGGAGTCGGACATCGGCACGGCCGAGGCCGAGGGCATCCTGCAGCAGCCCATTGCCTGGGCCGTGGTCAACGACTACCAGACCGCGCTTTCGGCCATCAACCAGGGCAAGACCCTGGCCGAGGCCGACCCCCGCTCGGCCATGGCCAAGGGCCTGGCCGCCATGGCCCGCAGCCTGTGCCGCGACGTTCCCGCCCAGGCCGGTGCGGCCAAGGCCTCAGGCTCGCTATGGGCGAGCCTGCGCAATTCTCCGTTGGGACTGACCCTGGCCCAGCGCAACGCCTGAGGTGGGCCATGGATCTTGCCGCACGACTGCAAAGGACCGCCCAGAACCCGAGCACGCCCAGGCCGCCCGCCATGGGAACGGCTGTTCCGGCAGCGCGCCCGCGCCCGGCCCAGCCCAGGGCCGAGGCCGCTGATCAGGCCAGGGGCGACCACACCCTGAGCGACCAGTACCACGAGATCAAGAACCGCATCCACGACCGGCTCATCGACGTGCTGGACCTCTCGCTCCTGGACTCCCTGCCCAGGGACGAGATGCGGCTTGAGATCAACCGCGTGGTGGAGCGCATCCTGCGCGAGGACTTCGCCCAGGCCCCGCTGAACCTAAGCGAGCGCAAGAGCCTGCTGGACGAGACCCTGGACGAGGTGCTGGGCCTGGGGCCGCTTGAGCCCTACATCAAGGACCCCACGGTCAACGACATCCTGGTCAACGGCTACCGCAACATCTACGTGGAGCGAAAGGGCATCCTGGAGCTCACCCCGGCCCGGTTCAAGGACGACGACCACCTGCGCAAGATCATCGACCGCATCGTCTCCCGCGTGGGCCGGCGCGTGGACGAGTCCTCGCCCATGGTCGATGCGCGCCTGGCCGACGGCTCCCGCGTCAACGCCATCATCCCGCCGCTGGCCATCG
>CAZXZF010000216.1:0-4958 GCA_964645095.1 uncultured Desulfocurvus sp.
AGTGGCACAGCGTCACCGTGGCGTCGCCGAAGCGGCCCGGCTGGGAGAGCATGATGGACAGCGGGCGGCCCACGATGTTGCTGCGGCCGACAACCACGGCGTGCTTGCCCTGGGTGGGCAGGTCATAGCGCCGCAGGAGCTCGATGACCCCGGCCGGGGTGCATGGCGCGAAGCCCGGCAGGCCCTGGGCGAGCCTGCCCATGTTCTGCGGATGGAAGCCGTCCACGTCCTTGTCCGGGGCGATGCGCTCGAGCAAGGCGCGGCTGTCGAGGCCGCCCGGCACCGGGAGTTGCAGCAGGATGCCGTCCACGAGCACGTCGGCGTTGAGCTGCGCGATGAGGGCCTCCAGCTCGGCCTGGGTGGTGCTGGCGGGGAGCTGGTGCGGGAACGAGGCTATTCCGACCTCGGCGCAGGCGCGCTCCTTGTTGCGCACGTAGACCTGGGAGGCCGGGTCCTGGCCAACGAGGATAACGGCCAGGCCTGGCGCGCGGCCATGTGCAGCGGCGATTTCCGCCACCTCGACCTTGAGTTCCGTGCGGATGGACTGGGCGGTGGCTTTGCCGTCGAGCAGGATCATTGGGCCTCCTTGATTGCCTGGGAAATTGCTGGACGCAGTTGAGCGTCCGCGAGGCGGCAATCTAGGGCAAACCGGGGCCGTTGTCGAGGAGCGGGCAGGCGGCCTTTTCAGAAGGGCGGCCACGCCGTCATGTCAGAAGAGCGGCCACGCGGTCATGTCAGAAGAGCGGCCACGCGGTCATGTCAGAGAGCGGCCACGCGGTCATGTCAGAAGGGCGGCCATGCCGCCTGGTCAGCGGATGGTGACCTCCACGCGGCGGTTCCTCGGCTCGTGCGGGTTCTGGCTTTCCACCAGCGGGTTGGCCGAGCCGTGGGAGGTGACCTCAAAGGCCTCGGACGGCAGGCCGTCCTTGACCAGCATCTTGCGCACGGCCTCGGCCCGCCTGCGCGAAAGCTCGATGTTGTACGCTTCGTCCCCGGCCTTGCTGGCGTGGCCGACCACGGCGATGTCCAGGGACTGGCGTTCCCTGGCCGTGCCGCGCACCTTGGGCAGCAGGTCCCTGGACTCCGGCGTGAGCTGCACGCCGTCGCTCATGAAATACAGGATGTAGCGCACGGGCTTGGTCGGCATGGCGCGCAGGGCCGGGCCAAAGAGCTGTTCCTGCTCCGTTGCGGAGAGGACCTCAGGCGGGCTGGGCGCGGCCTTTGGGGCGATGCGCGTGGCTGTGCCGGCCTGGGTCAGGGTCTGGCTGCCCTGGGCGTTCTGCACGACCACGGAGCCCACGTGCCCGTCCGGGTCGGGCAGCAGGAGCACCACGTTCCTGTTCTTGCCGCAGGCGCTGAGCACCAGGACGGACAGCAGCGCAACCAGCACGGGGAAAATGAGACGGGCGGCGCGCATCTCAGCGTCCTCCTGCCGTTTCGGGCGTTTCTTCAACATGCACCAGGAAGTGCGTGCCCCGGATGCCGATGGTGGCGGAGGGGGTCAGGACCTGCACGGCGTCCGGCGAGAGCTTGGCGATCTCCCCGGTGACGCAGGCGGCGGAGCCCTTGCCCACACGCAGGATCGAGGCCAGAGCGCCCTTTTCCGGCGCGAACAGGAAGCGCTCCACCACGAGCCTGCTTCCCGGTCCCATCGAGACCAGGGAGTTGTCGCGCATGACAAGGCCCAGGCTGCCAGCCGCACCCGTGGTCAGCACATCCTTCTCGAAGATGCGTTCGCCGGGTTTGAGGGGCGCGGGCGCGGCCCCGACGCGGGCCACCTGGGCCAGGCCGGTGAGGGATTTCACGCTCCCGGCGATGTTGTCGGCTTCAGCGGCCAGCGCGGAAGCAGCGGGGGCGGCCAAGAAGGCCGTCAGGGCAAGGACGCCGAGGATGGAACGCAGGGGGTGTGGGTGCATGGCTCTTCCTCCATGGTCCAACGAGTACGTAACTGACCGGGCCCTGTCAACGCCGGACGCCAACGTCTGGAAAGGGCCTCAGGGCAGGGCCGCGCCGAGCCACCAGCGCAGGAACTGCGGTCCGGCCAGGAGAAAAGCCACGGCTCCGGCGCAGAGGAACGGGCCAAAGGGCAGGGCCGTGCGCAGGCCGTGGCCGCCCCCCTGCTCTGGGGAGCGCCTGGCGGCGACGAGCCCCACAGGCAGGGCCAGCATTGCCCCGGCGAAGAGTGTCAGCGGCACGGCGAGCGGGCCGAGCAGCGCGCCCACCAGGAGCATGAGCTTGGCGTCGCCCAGGCCCAGGCCGTCCTCGCCCCGGATGCGGCGGTAGGCCCAGGCCAGGAGCCACAGCCCGCCGCCGCCCGCAAGCGCGCCAAACAGCGCCGCCCGCCAGCCGATGCCCAGGGTGTGCGCGCGCGGCAAAAGCGCGGAGGCGAGCAGGGCCAGAGCCGCGCCCGGCAGGGTCAGCACATCGGGCAAAAGGCAGGTTTCCAGGTCGATGAGCGAGAGCACCAGGAGCAGCGTGCCGAAGCCCACGGCCACGAGCCAGTGCCAGGTGGGGCCGAACACCGAGGCCGCGGCCAGGGCGAAGCCCGCGCTGGCGAGCTCGGTGAGCGGGTAGCGCAGCGGAATCTTCGCTTCGCAGAAGCGGCAGCGCCCGCCCTGGAGCAGATAGCCCAAAAGCGGGATGTTCTCGCGCCAGGACAGGGTGTGGCCGCAGGCCGGGCAGAAGGACCGCGCCGGGCTGGTCACGCTGCCGCCCAAAGCCAGGCGGTAGGCGGCGCAGGTGGCGAAGCTGCCGAGGATCAGGCCGAGCAGGGCGGCCAGGATCTGGAACAGGATGAAATCCACAGCGTTTGATCTCCCTTGCAACCACGGTCTACGCTTGAAGATCGGGGCAAACTGCTGCATGATGCCGCAAGCCGTGCGACCTGCGCCGTTTCCGCTGCCCATGGGCGGAGCTACCGCATTTCTCCCGGCCCCACAAGCGCCCCCACGTGAGGAGAACCGCCCCATGATCCAATCCGCCCGCTTCATCCCGGACATGAGCGCCGATGAACTCGCCGCCGTCCAGCAGGATGGACTCAAATGGACCGTGCACCATGCCTATCAGGGCAGCCCCTTCTACAAGCGCCGCCTGGACGAGGCTGGTGTCCATCCCGGCGACATCAAGCATTTGTCCGACCTGACAAGGCTGCCCTTTACCACGGCCTATGACCTGCAGGCCGAATATCCCCTGCCGCTGCTCAGCGTGCCGGAGGAGCAGGTGGTGCGCATCCACGGCTCCAGCGGAACCACGGGCAAGCGGAAAATCCTCACCTACACGCAAAAAGACATCGACGACTGGGCCAACATGTTTGCCCGCTGCTACGAGCTGGCGGGCCTGACCCCGCTCGACCGCGTGCAAATTTGTGTCGGGTATGGCCTGTGGACCGCCGGAGTCGGCTTCCAGCTCGGCTGCGAGCGCTTCGGGGCCATGGCCCTGCCAGTGGGTCCGGGCATGCTCGACATCCAGCTGCAGATGCTCACCGACCTGGGCTCCACCTGCCTGGGCTCCACGGCGAGCATGGCGCTGCTCCTGGGCGAGGAGGTGGAGAAGCAGAACCTGCGCGGCAAGATCAAGCTCAAGCGCAGCATCTTCGGGGCCGAGGCCCACACCAGGAAGATGCGCAAGCGCTTCGAGGAGGCGCTCGGCATCGAACACAGTTTCGACATCTCCGGCATGACCGAGATCTACGGCCCCGGCGCGGGCATCGAGTGCGAGGCGCACCAGGGCATCCACTACTGGTCCGACATGTACCTGCTGGAAATTATTGACCCCGAGACCTTGCAGCCCGTGGCCCCCGGCGAGCTGGGCGAGATGGTCATCACCAGCCTGAAGAAAGAGGCCAGCCCGCTCATCCGCTACCGCACCCGCGACATGACCCGGCTCATCCCGGGCCTGTGCCCCTGCGGCTGCTCCATGCCGCGCCACGAGCGCATCCAGGGCCGCAGCGACGACATGATCATCTTCCGGGGCGTGAACATCTACCCCGGCCAGGTGGCGGCCGTGCTGGAAAAGCACCCGCAGATGCTGAGCGAGTATCAGATTTTGCTCTCCCGCTCCGAGGGCCTGGACCACATGGTCGTGCGCGCCGAGCGCCGCGCCGAAACGTGCTCCGATGAGAAGGGGGCCGAGACCGTCGCCCTGGCCAAGGCCATCGGCGAGGACATCAAGAACCAGATCCTGGTCAGCGCCAAGGTGGAGATCGTGGCCCCCGGCACCCTGCCGCGCAGCTTCGCCAAGACCAAGCGCGTCATTGACGAGAGAGAGAAGGACTGAATGCGGGAAGGATGATACTAGAAAATCTCTAGACTTTTATAAACTCCGGAGGGTGCCATGCCGAGCCTCGACACCGCAGCGGACCGGCACGTGGTCATCGACCGCCGCCAGGGGCATTACCTGTGCTTTCCGGACCTGTGCCTGACGGACGACGGGCGGTTGCTCTGCGTCTACAACGAGTTCGACCGCCACGTGGGCACGCGGCGCAGGCTGATGCTGCGCGAGAGCGCGGACCTGGGCCGCACCTGGGGGCCTGCGCGCATCCTGTGCACCACGGAGAGCCATTGCCCGCGCATCGCGCGTCTGTCGAGCGGAGAAGAGGGCGGCCTGCTGATCATCGTCGACGACGCCGGGCCGCTCCTCTACTTCAGCGCCGACCAGGGCCGCAACTGGGCGCAGCAGCCGGGCGCGGGCCTGGGGCACGGCCTGCTGGACCGCATCCTGGAGCTGGACGGCCAGATGCTCTTCACCACCGGGCACCTCCACCGGGGCAGCCAGCCCCAGCCCCGCATCCGGCAGGCCCCCTCGGAGCAGATGGCCTACCTTTCGCGCAACCAGGGCCGCAGCTGGGAGCCTTTTTCCGTCATCGCCAGCGAGAAGTGCCTGGTGCTCTGCGAGGCCTCGGTGATCCGCCTGCCCCAGGAGCTGGTGGGCGGGCCGCCGCGCCTGCTGGCGCTCATGCG
>CAZXZF010000217.1:0-4942 GCA_964645095.1 uncultured Desulfocurvus sp.
TGATCTCCATGGTGCGGATGATCTCCTGCACCTTGAGGATGTCCACGCCGAACTCTTCATCGCCGATGCTGAAGGTGACGAGCTGAATGAGTGCGTCATCCTGGCGTCTTGTGCTTTCTTCCATATCCGGCTCCTTGTTGTCCGCCAAGCTGACGGGCGGGCGATGACCAAAGCTCTCTACAGGACTTTAGTGTCAAGCATAATTTGCAGCATCCGGGCCATTTGTCAATGCCATTCGCCCAACTCAGGCACAGCCGGGCGCGCAAAATCACCTGTTTGACGGACGGCACGGAAACAGCTATCCATGCCTCGTTCCCATCGAACCGGAACACGAAAAACTTTACCCCAAGGACCGCATTGCATGGGCCAATTCGCCAACGCTGATGAAATTCTCTCCCTGGAAGAGCAGATCAAGTCCCTGGGCGACGACGAGCTGCTCGATTTCTGGGAGGAGACCCAGCACCTCTTGAAGCTCCTGAACTCCGGCGAACCGGTGTCGGAGGAGCAGGTGCACCCCGAGTACGAGCGCCTCATCCTGCAGGAGCTGCAAGTGCGCTCCGGCCGGGGCGAACTGCGCTAGATTCCCCCTTCCGCCGACTTACGCCCCATCTCTGGCCTAGGCGGCCATCAGCGTGTCCACGCTCTTGATCCGCGCCGCGCGCAGGGCCGGGACGAGCCCGCCGAGCAGCCCCATGCCCGCGCCAAAGGCCAGGATCAACACAACGCGCACGACCCGGCCCGTGGGGCGTTTCACGGCCCCGCGCCAGGCGGACTTGTCGATCCTCAGCTTCGAGAGCTCGTTGTCTGTCATTATGTCCTCAGTTCCTGGACCATTAAGCAAATGCGTGCCGTCTGGAGGACGGGAAAACGGGCAACATGCAGCGCCGGGCAAGGACTGAAATTCTCATTTTCACCCTGCGCCACCCCGGTCAAGGCGGGCGCTCACTCCATTTTCTGCTTGACTCGACAGGGCATTCTGGTTTTTTACTCACGGGATAATTGTTTGCTGCGATGCCACCGGCAAAGTCAAGGAGGGGCCATGTACGTCGGCCTGAAAATGCTGCGCAACTTCGTCACCGTGACGCCAAAAACTTCCGTGCTGGAAGCCCAGAAACTCCTTGAGCAGAGCAGGCTCGGCATGCTGCTGGTGGTGGAGAACGCCAGGCTCCTGGGTTACGTGCGCCCGGAGGACCTCTCGGCCTCGCTGCCGAGCATCATGACCTCCCTTGAGAAGCACGAGGTCAAGTACCTCATGACCCGGCTCACCGTGGACAAGATCATCCGCAGGGACATCAAGACCATCGGCCCGGAGACCGAGATCGAGGCCGCGGCGGACATGATGTTCGCGGGCAACCTCGCGGGCCTGGCCGTGGTCGACCAGGCCGGGGAGCTCATCGGCTACATCAACAGGAGCGTCATGCTCGACGTCCTGGTCGAGGAGATGGGCCACCGCCAGGGCGGAGTGCGCATCACCTTCGAGGCCCAGGACCGCACCGGCGTGCTGCACGAGGCCGCCGGGATCATCGCGGGCATGGGCATCTCCATCATCTCCACCGCGACCTTCTACCATGACGGCAAGCGCATCGTGGTCATCCGCGTGGCCACGGACAACGCCGCGCCCATCGCCAGCGCCCTGGAAGGCCGCGGCTACAAGGTCATGGGCCCGGCGGACTTCATGCACGAGTGGCGATGATGACACCGCTGCTGGAAGTCAAGGGCGTCACCCTGACCTTCAAGGGCATCGCGGCCCTCACCGATGTCGCCTTCTCGGTCGAGAAGGGCCGCATCGTCTCGCTCATCGGGCCCAACGGCGCGGGCAAGACGAGCATCCTGAACTGCATCAGCGGCCGCTACACCCCGGACTGCGGCGAGATCTACCTCGACGGCAAGAACCTGCTCACCGTGCCCGCGCACAAGCGCACCGGCATGGGGCTCTCGCGCACCTTCCAGAACATCGCCCTGTTCAAGGGACTAAGCGTGCTGGACAACCTCATGATGGGCCGCCACCACCTCATCCGCTACGGCATCCTGTCCTCCCTGGCCTACTTCGGCCGGGCCATGGCCGACGAGGCCGAACACCGCCGCCGGGTGGAGGACGTCATCGACTTTCTCGGGCTCTCACCCTACCGGCACCAGCCCGCCGGGCACCTGCCCTACGGCGTGCAGAAGCGCGTCGAGCTGGGCCGGGCCCTGGCCGCAGAGCCCAAGCTCATCCTGCTGGACGAGCCCATGGCCGGCATGAACCTTGAGGAAACCGAGGACATGGCCCGCTACATCCTGGACATCTGCGAGGAATGGGGCGCAACCGTGCTCCTGATCGAGCACGACATGGGCGTGGTCATGGACATTTCGGACAAGATCGTGGTGCTCGACTTCGGCTCCGTGCTGGCCCAGGGCCGCCCGGACGAGATCAGCGCCAACCAGGACGTCGTGGCCGCCTACCTCGGCACCGAGGACGCCACCTTCTTCGGACGCTAGGCCAACAGGAACCTCCCCATGCCCAGATCCTACGACACCACCCTGCCCGCCCTGCTGCTCGCGCAGGCAAGTAAGCGCCCACGCAGGACCGCCCTGCGCGAAAAACAGTGGGGCGTCTGGCAACCCTATTCCTGGCGCGACTACCTGGGCCTCACGGCGGAGTTCGCCTGCGGCCTGCGCCACCTGGGCCTGGGCCAGGGCGACATGGTCATCCTCATCGGCGACAACCGGCCCGAGTGGCTCTTTGCCGAGCTGGCCATCCAGGCCCTGGGCGGCATGGCGCTGGGCCTCTACCAGGACTCCTCGGCCGACGAGGTGCGCTACATCTTCGAGCTCTCCGAGGCCAGGCTCGTGGTGGCCGAGGACCAGGAGCAGGTGGACAAGATCCTGAGCCTGCGCCCGGACCTCAAGAAGCTCAAGCACATCGTCTTTCACGACCCCAAGGGCCTGACCGGCTACGAGGACGAGGACCTGCTCTCCTTTGAGGATGTCTGCGAAAAGGGCCGCAAGGACGTCACCGACTCCGTGGCCGAGTTCACGGCCATGACCGCCAAATTGTCCCCCCAGGACCCCTGCCTGGTGGCGACGACATCGGGCACCACGGGCCGGCCCAAGCTGGCCGTGCTCTCGCACCGCAACATGCTCTCCATGGCCGCCAACCTGGGCCAGGTGGACCCCAAGCGCGAGACCGACGAGTTCGTGTCCTTCCTGCCCCTGGCCTGGATGGGCGAGCAGATGATGGCCGTGGCTTCGAGCCTGCTCTTCGGCTTCTGCGTGAACTTCCCGGAGGAGCCGGACACGGCCCAGGCCAACATCCGCGAAATCGGACCGCACCTCATCTTCTCGCCGCCGCGCGTCTGGGAGGGCCTCTCGGCCAAGGTCCGGGGCGACATCCTGGAGACCACGCCCTTCAAGCGCTTCCTGTACAACTTCTTCCTGCCCATCGGGCTCAAGTTCGTGGACGAGACCTTTGCCGGACGCAAGCCCGGAGCGCTCCTGGCCCTGGGCAAATTCCTGGCCGACTTCTGCCTGCTGCGCGCCCTGCGCGACCGCCTGGGCTTCTCGCGCATCCGCTCGGCCTCCACCGGCGGCGCGGCGCTCGGTCCGGACACCATCCGCTTCTTCCACGCCCTCGGCGTCAACCTGAAGCAGATCTACGGCCAGACCGAGATCGCGGGCATCTCCTGCATTCATCGCGATGGCGCGGTGGACTTCAACTCCGTGGGCCTGCCCATCCCGGAGACCGAACTGAGACTGTCCGAGGCGGGCGAGATTTTGTCCAAGAGCCCGGCGGTGTTCCTCGGCTACTACAAGAACGAGAAGGCCACGGCGGAGACCCTCCGGGACGGCTGGCTCTTGTCCGGCGACGCCGGGTACTTTGACGACGCAGGACGCCTTGTGGTCATCGACCGCCTGAAGGACGTCATGCACCTGAACGACGGCACGCAATTCTCGCCGCAGTTCCTGGAGAACAAGCTCAAGTTCTCGCCGTTCTTGCGCGAGGCCGTGGTGCTGGGCGAGAAGCGCGACACCGTCACGGCCATCGTCTGCATCGACATGAACATCGTCGGGCACTGGGCCGAAGGGCGGCAAATCACCTACACCACCTACCAGGACCTGGCGGCCAAGGAACAGGTGTACGCCCTGGTCAAGGATGAGATACGCAAGATCAACAAGAGCCTGCCCGAGGCCACGCGCATCCGGCGCTTCGCCCTGCTCTACAAGGAGCTGGACGCCGACGACGGCGAGCTGACCCGCACGCGCAAGGTGCGCCGGGGAACCATAGGCGAGCGCTACGGCGCGCTCATCGACGCCCTGTACACCGCTGCCTGCTGCCTGCGCCTGGACATGGCCATCCAGTACCAGGACGGGCGCGTGCAGGAAATGTGCGGCGACATCCGCATCGAGACCGTGGAGGACAAGTAGCCCGTGGAATACTATCTGCAGCTTTTCATCAACGGGCTCGTGGTGGGCAGCATCTACAGCCTCGTGGCCCTGGGCTTCGTGGTCATCTACAAGGCCACCAAGGTCGTCAACTTCGCCCAGGGCGAGATGGTCATGGTCGGCGCGTACGTCTGCTTCGGGCTCACGGTGCAGCTCTCCATACCCTTCGTCTGGGCCTTCCTCATGACCCTCGGCTTCTCGGTGCTCCTGGGCCTGGCCGTGGAGCGCCTGGCGCTCAGGCCGCTCATCGGCGAGGCGCACATCTGCGTGATCATGGTCACCATCGGCCTGTCCTCGGTGCTGAAAAGCATCGTGCAGCTCATCTGGGGCACGCAGATCAAGGTCTACCCCGAGGTCCTGCCGACCACGCCGATCATCATCGCCGGAATGCCCGTGGCCCCGGTGTACATCGCGGCCTTCGCGCTCTCCGGCGTGCTCTTCGCCGTGTTCACGGTGTTCTTCAAGTACTCGCGCATGGGCATCGCCATGCGCGCCACGGCCCACGACCAGCAGGCCGCCC
>CAZXZF010000218.1:0-4910 GCA_964645095.1 uncultured Desulfocurvus sp.
TCTCGGCGATCTTGCGGGCGACCTTGTCGTCGGCCACGACCACGAACTCGTCGCCAGCCACAGGCACCACGTCGAAGCCCTGGATCTCGACCGGAATGGCCGGGCCAGCCTGCTTGATCTTGCGGCCCTGGTCGTTGAACATGGCGCGGACCTTGCCGTGCACGGTGCCGCAGACAAAGGCGTCGCCGTTCTTCAGCGTGCCTTCCTGGATGAGCACGGTGCCCAGCGGGCCACGGCCCTTGTCCAGCTTGGCCTCGACGATGTGTCCGCGCGCGGGCTTGGCCGGGTTGGCCTTGAGCTCCAGCACTTCGGCCTGGAGCAGGATCATTTCCAGCAGTTCATCCAGGCCGATGCGCTGCTTGGCGGAGACGTTGGCGAAGATGGTGGTGCCGCCCCATTCTTCCGGCACGAGGTCGAACTCGGCCAGCTCGCGCTTCACGCGGTCGGGGTTGGCGCCTTCCTTGTCGATCTTGTTCACCGCGACCACGATGGGCACCTTGGCCGCCTTGGCGTGGTTCACGGCTTCGCGGGTCTGGTCCATGACGCCGTCGTCGGCGGCGACCACGAGCACGACGATGTCGGTGACCTGCGCGCCGCGGGCGCGCATGGCGGTGAAGGCTTCGTGGCCCGGGGTGTCGAGGAACACGACCTCGCCCCGGTTGGTGGCCACGTGGTACGCGCCGATGTGCTGGGTGATGCCGCCCGCTTCGCCCGAGGCGATGCTGGTCATGCGGATGGCGTCGAGCAGCGAGGTCTTGCCGTGGTCGACATGGCCCATGATGGTGACCACCGGCGGCCTGGACTTCAGGTCCTCTGCGGTGTCCGGCGAGCCGACAACCAGGAATTCCTGCTCGTCAAAGGAGACGTTCTCCACCTCGTGCCCGAACTCGCTGGCGAGCAGGGTGGCGGTGTCCATGTCCAGCGCCTGGTTGATGGTGGCCATGACGCCCATGGCGAACAGGGCCTTGATGATGGCCTGGGACTTGACGCCCATCTGGTGCGCCAGGTCGGACAGACGGATGTGCTCGTCGATGCGGATCTTGCGCTTGCCGACGGGCTTGATCTCCTCGCGCTGCTCCACCCCGCCGCGATGCTTCTTGTTGCGGCGCGAGCTCTTGAGCCGCATGGGCGATTCGCCGTCCTCGGACACCACGGGCGCGGGCGCGAAGTTGGTCTTTTTCTTGGCCGCCGAGGCGCTGGCCTTGCGGCGATCCTCTTCGCTGCCGCCGCCGGTGGGGAACTCCACCACGCGATGCGGCTTTCTGCGGGCGCGGTCTTCGCCTTCCTTGGGCGGAGCCACCGGAGCAATGCCCGGACCGCCGGGACCGCCGGGGCCGGCAGGACGCTGCTGGCCGTAGCTGCTGCCCGGAGCGCTGCTGGGCGGACGCGGGAAGCCGTAGCTGCTGCCCGGAGCGCTGCTGGGCGGGCGCTGATAGCCGCCCGGGGCCGGGGGACGCTGGCCGGGGGCGCCGCCGCCATAGCCGCCGCCACGGGGGCCATCGGCCTGGGGCCGGGCGCCGCCGGGATGCGGGGTGTAGGGACGCGCGCCGCCGTCATGGCCGGCGGAGAATTCGGGACGCCTGGCCGGAGCCTGGGGCGGGGGAGTGCTGCCGGGCTCGGGCCGGGAGATGATGCGCACCTGGGGCGCGGCAGGCACGATGACCTCGCGCTTGGGCTTGCGCTTCTTCTTGCCGTCCTCGTCCAAGTCTTCAGCCTGGGCACCCGCGGCCTGGGCGGCCTCTGCCTGGGCGGGCTTGGCCTCGGCCTCGGCCGCAGGGGCCGGAGTCTCGGCCGTGACAGGCTCGGCGGCAGCCTTGGGGGCGGCCTTGGTCTTGGCCTCGGCCACGGGCTGCGCCACGATCTTCGCTGCGGGCTGAGCCAAGGGCTTGTCGGCAGGGGCTTCGGGCTTTGCCGCGGCCTTTGCTGTCGTCTCGACAACCGGTTCGGCGCTCTGCTCGGACTTGGGCTCGGGCTTGGCCACGATCCTGGCAGCCTTGGGCTCGCTCTTGGCCTCAGGCGCAGCTTCGGGGGCCTTGGCATCGACAGTGGCTTCCTGGGGGCTGATGATGCGTGCGGGCTTGTAGGCGGGCTTTTCGGCGGTCTCGGCCACGCGGCGGGCCTTGGGGGCCTCCGCAGCGGGCTGTTCGACCTGGGCCGCAACAGCAGGAGTCTCGTCCCCGGAGGGCTTTGCCGCCGGCTTGACCGCAGCGCTCTTGGCCGTGGCCTCGGCGCTCTTGCCTGCTGGTGCTTCCGCCGGAGCTTCCGCCGGTGCGGGCGCTTCCGCCTGCTCTCCGGGCTTGGCCTTGCGGCTGCGCACGATGACGCCGCCGACTTCGCGGCGCACGACCTCGTTCTTTGCGGCGGGCTGGCCGCGCAAAGATTGACGGAGCCTGTCGGCCTCGTCGTCCTCCAGGGTGCTCATGAAGGTTTTAACCTGGATGTCCATGTCCCGCAGCTGCTGCAGGATCTCCTTGTGGCCGATGCCAAGTTCGGCCGCCAGGTCCTTCACTTTGAGCTTTGTCACCATTCATGTTCCCCTTGTTAACGCTTCTTCCGCCCGTCGCCTCGGCGGAGAAATCTCTCGCGGCATTCGGCCTGGTCGCAGACGTACAGCCCTCTTCCGGGCATCCTGCGCCGGGGATCGGGCACAAGCCCTTTCCCCGCTTCCTGTTCCTCTCCGGCCTTTGCCGCCCGGACATGCCGGAGCAGTTGGGCTTGCGGCAGGCGGCGTCTGCAGATGCAGCACATGCGCACCGGCCCGGCAGCGCTTGCTGCCTGTCCGTCTGCGGACGTCGATCCCTTCCGTCCGTCTCCGGACATCCAGGCCGCCTATTCGGCTCCGGGTTCGTCCGGGGCCGCTTCCTCTTCCATGGGCGCAAGGCCCAGGATGTTGATGGCCGCGCGCATGTCGCGGATCTTGTCCGGGGTCATGCCGGTGACGGCCAAAAGCTCTTCCTCGGTGGCCGCAACCAACTGGGCGGTGGTCTCCAGCCCGGCGGCGAAGAAGGCCTCCATGGCCACCTCGGCCACGCTGGCCAACTGGTCCATGCCCTTCTTGTCGGCATTGAGCTCGCCGTAGCGGCTCTCGGTAAAGATGTCGATCTTCCAGCCCAGCAGCTGCGCAGCCAGCTTCACGTTCTGGCCCTTGCGGCCGATGGCCAGGGTCAGCTGGTCGTCGGGCACCACGACCTCAAGGGTCTTTTCCTCGTCGTCGACCATGATGCGGCTGATGATGGCCGGGGACAGGGCGTTCTGGGCGTAGACGGCGATGTCCGGGCTCCAGACCACGATGTCGATGCGTTCGCCCTTGAGCTCCTGCACGATGTTCTGGATGCGCGAGCCGCGGATGCCGACGCAGGCGCCCACCGGGTCCACGTCGCGGTCGCGGGAGCTGACGGCCACCTTGGCGCGCAGGCCGGAGTCTCTCGCCACGCCCATGATCTTGACGGTGGAGTCGAAGACCTCGGGCACTTCGCGGGCGAAGAGCGCGCCCATGTAGTCCGGGTGCGAGCGGCTGACCTCGATCTGCGGTCCGCGCGACTCTTTCTGGAC
The DNA here is from genome assembly GCA_964645095.1 of uncultured Desulfocurvus sp. Taxonomy (GTDB): domain Bacteria; phylum Desulfobacterota; class Desulfovibrionia; order Desulfovibrionales; family Desulfovibrionaceae; genus Humidesulfovibrio. Next base: position 3,553 of record CAZXZF010000218.1, read on the forward strand.
CTTGATGATGTAGGCCTGGATGCGGTCGCCGCGCTTGTAGCGTTCGCGCGGGATCTGCTCGTCCTTGGGCAGAAGCGCCTCGGTGCGGCCCAGGTTGATGATCCAGCCGGTGCGGTCGCGGCGCTGGACGATGCCGGAGACGATCTCGCCCTTGCGGTCGCGATACTCCTCGAAGATGATCTCCTGCTCGGCGTCGCGCATGCGCTGGATGATGACCTGCTTGGCGGATTGCGCGGCGATGCGGCCCAGATCCTCGATCTTGACCTTGAAGCCCATCTCGTCGTCGAGATTGATGTTCGGGTCGTGCTCGCGGGCCTCTTCCAGGGTGATCTCGCTCACGGGGTCGTTGATCTTGGTCACCACGACCTTGAACTGGTAGACCTGGATCTCGCCCAGTTCCTCGTTGAAGGTCACCTCGATGTCCATCTGGTCGCCGTACTTGCGGGCCACGGAGGACCGCACGGCCTCTTCCAGGGTGTCGATGAGCAGGTCGCGGTCGATGCCGCGGTCCTTGCTGATCTGGTCTATGGTCTTCTTCAGTTCCGAGCTCATGGCGCTCCCTCCGGTGCCGCCCGGCATCCGGTTCTTACGTTCCGGCGCGCCTGGGCGTGAGATTCTGCATCTGTTTCCGCCACCTGCAAAGGCCCCTGGTCAGGCCGCGCCGGTGGCGGGGGATGAAAACACGATTGCGGCGTCGGCCTTATGCGGCTGCGCCTGGAAATTCATGCACGAGATGTGCGGTCTTCACGTGCGGCCACGGCACGCGGGTCAGCACGCCGGACTCGTCCACCACCAGAAAGTCCGGTCCGCTCTCGGCCAGGAGTCCGCGGAAATGCCGGCGGGTGTCCTGGGCCTGGTGCAGGCGGACGTCCACCATGCGGCCCTGGTAGGCTGAAAGCTGCTCCGGTGCGAAGAAGCGGCGCTCCAGCCCCGGGGAGGAGACCTCCAGCACGTAGGCTCCGGGCACGGCGTCCTCGGCCTCCAGCACTGTGCCCAGGTGGCGGCTGACCTGCGCGCAGGCGGCGATGGTCACGCCAAGGGGCCTTTCGTGCACGGCGGCGTCGCCCGCGCCCGCTTCAGCGTTCTCTTGGGCTGGCTCTTCAACTGGCGCGCCGTTTCCGGCAGCGCCTCGCGGAGCATCAATATACACCCGGACCACCATGCGGTTGCCGGCCGAGGCGAATTCCACGCCCCAGAGTTCAACCCCAAGGGTGCTCACCGCCGGGCCGATGATCCCGGTGAGTCTTTCTGCAAGGGGTGTTTTCGTCATGCCTGCGCGTCTCCGATCCTGGTTCCTGAAAACAAAAAAGTGGACCAAAAGGCCCACCATCTCTCGAGGAACCAACGAGGTTCAGGCG
>CAZXZF010000219.1:0-4860 GCA_964645095.1 uncultured Desulfocurvus sp.
CGCTGCCCACCAGGGCCGAGGCCGCAGACGTGGCCAACGCCATGCTCGACGGCGCAGACTGCGTCATGCTCTCCGAGGAGACGGCCATGGGCAGCTATCCCCTTGAGGCCGTGAAATTCATCAGCGAGATCGCCGCCAACGCCGAGCCGTACTACATCGAGCGTTCCAAGGGCCCCCTGGCGCCCAAGCCGGAGAAGAATCCCGCCAAGTACCTGGCCTACGCCGCCTGCCTGTTGTCCGAGAACACCGGCGGCGAGGGCATCGTCTCGCACTCCACCAGCGGCGCCACGGCGCGCTACCTTTCAAGCCGCCGGCCGGAGCACCCGGTGTATGCCCTGACCCCGGATCCGCGAGTGGTCAAGCACCTGAACTTCTTCTGGGGGGTGGAGCCGCGCCAGGTGGACACCACCCTGGCCAGCCACGTGGAGCGCGCCGAGAAGTTTGTGCACGAGTCCCCGAAGTTCACCCCCGGCCAGAGCGTGGTCATCACCGCCGGGCAGCCCACTCCGGGCCAGGCCAAGACCCACACCAACGAGCTCAAGATATACTACAAGTAGCAAGGGGGCGGGGTCAGCAATGGCCCCGCCTTTTGTTTTGCCGGCACCGTTTTATCCCCCACTCGACAGAGCAACCCCGGCAGCGTCCGCCGCTGAAAAGGCACGGGCCTTTTTGCCCTAGAGCTGCTTCCACTCGCTGGGGAGCGGCGCGGGCTTGCCGCCAGCCGAGAACATGGTGGCCACATACTCGAAGGCGGCCGCCAGGGTGTTCTGGGTGCAGAGCTGGGTTGTCACGCCCTTGTCCGTCAGGGTGACCCGCACGTGGCCGCGCAGCTCCACGATGTCGATCTCGAATTTCTTGGCCTTGTCCGCATAGGTGTATGTGCTCATGGCGACTCCCTGGTGCTGTTCGCGGCGATCATGTGCCCATGCTATCTGCTCTGCGGCCTCCTTGCCAGGGGAAAACCCACGGCAACAACAGGCAGGCTCTGCTTTTGAAGCGAGCGAAGCGCCTGGGGACGGCCTCATTGCGAGGCCATTTCAGCGGTGCGGGGGGTCAGGACAAGAGGAGGGGAGAGGGCAGTCTCCGTATGCCCGTTTTGCGTCGAGCTGCGGGGTGGAGCCCCTGGCCGACTGGCTGCGGAGTCATCTGCCCCCGGGGACGTACTCGGTGGAAAGCTTTGTCGCCTCTGCGATCTGCTCCGCAGTCATCTTGGCGGCAATGATTTTCCGGTCGCGAACGGCATCCGCCTCGCCTTGCCTGGCCGCAACGGTGAACCACATGTACGCCAGGACGAGGTTTTGGGAAACGCCCCGGCCATTGCTGTACATCAGCGCAAGCTCGTATTGGGCGATGACGTTGCCCTGGTCGGCAGCCTTTGTGAACCATTTTGCGGCCTCGTAATCATCTCTCCCAACGCCCTTTCCGCTTTTGTACATGCCGCCGAGAAGGAATTGCGCGTTGCGGTTGCCCTGCTCGGCGGCCTTGCCATAGGGATTGTTCGGCGCCGATTCGCAGGCGGAAGAAGCGAGCAGGGCAGCCAGGAGGGCGGCGAGCAGGATGGCGGGAGTGGGGCGCATGGAACACCTCTTAGCGAAGACCATACATGAGAGGCGGTGCTGTCTGCAAGCCGTGCGCTGCGGAATGGAAAAGGGTTTGTAGCGTGTCTTACCAAGGGCGCTGCGGGGCCGGGAACGTTGGCGCCTGGCCTTTCGTGCCGTTTCGCCATGGACCCTGCCGGGTTACTTCGCTTTTTTCAGCCTGATCTTGTTGTCGAGGATCAGCAGGCCGTTTTCCAGCTTCCACTTCATGGAAGTGGGCGGGGCCCCAACGAGGTCCCAGATCATGGTGTCGTCGTTGAGCGTGTACGTGCCTTTCTGGGCCGCGATGACCGGGTTTACCGCGCCTTTGGGCATGTTTTTTAAAGCTTCGGGCGTGAGCCTTGAATTGAAGTCAAAGGTTCCGTTCCTGTTCAGGACAACGGTGTACAGGGCCTGGGGCAGCCCGTCATGAAAGCCCTTCCAGGTGCCGACCAGGGCGGCGACAACGACGCTTTTGCGGACAACGGGGGCCTCCGGCTTGACGCCCTTGGACTCCAGGGCCGAGACATTGCCCTTGTTGCCGGAGCGGTTGGCGTAGCTCATGACCGTTTCGCCAGCGCCGTTTCTCTTTTGAACGTCGGCGCCCTTGTCCATGAGGAGTTTGACCAGCTTCTCATTGCCTGCGCCCGCGGCCAGCATCAGGGCAGTTTCCCCCTTGTCGTTCACCATATCGAGCTTGGCGCCGTTGTTGATCAGCAGGGCCGCCCGGTCGTAGCCGTCCGAATGGTCGGACTTCTGGGCGGCGGCCATGAGCGGGGTGGTGCCGCTTGCGGACGGGAAGTTGATGTCGCCCTTGTGGTCCAAAAGGTACTTGATGATGGCGACGCTCTTCCTGTGGTCAAAGGGATTGGGATTGCCGGCGGCATACACCATTGGCGCGATAAGAGGATTAACGCTCGATTTCACGTTGATGGCCGCGCCTGCGTCCACCAGCACCTCCACCATGTCCGGGTCGGTGCGCATGGTGGCCGTCAAGAGCGGGGTGGAGCCGAGCTTGTCGACGATCTCAAGGTTGGCCTTGCGCTTGATGAGCATCTTGGCGAAGTCGATCTGGTTGGCGCTGGCGGCGGTGTGCAGGGGCGTGCCGCCGGTGAGCAGGCTCCTGATGTCGAGGGTTGCGCCGTTGTCCAGCAGGAGCCTGGCGATGTCCACAAACCCGAAGCGCGCGGCCAGGTGCATGGCGGAAAAGCCGCCGTCGCCCTTGAGCTGCATGAAGTCCAGCTTGGGCTTGTAGGTGAGGAACTTCTCCACCCAGTTGCAGGTCTTCTTCGGCTCCTTGGCGCTGGAGGGGATGGCCTGCATCAGCGGCGACTGGCCGTGATTGTCGGACATGTTGATGTCCGCGCCGTTGGCGATGAGATACTCCAGCACCTCGAACTTCTTGTGCGGCACCGTGCCCAGGAGCATGGAGGCGCCCATGTTGTTCTGGTGGTTGATCTTTGCGCCGCGGCTGTGCAGGAGCTTCACCGCCTCCAGGTCTTCCGCCGCCACAACGAGCGAGAGCGGCGTCTCGCCGTCCTTGGTCTGCGCATCGACGGTGATGCCCTTCCCCTGCGTGAGCAGCACCCGGATCACCTCGGTGTGGTCCCGCTGCGCGGCCATGATCAGCGCGGTGTTCCCGCGCGCCTCGGGCACGTTGTCTGTCCGGTCGCGCGCGTTCGCATTGGCGCCGCGCTGCAGCATAAGGCCAACGATGTCGGCCTGGCCCATGTGCGAGGCCAGGATCAGCGGCGTGCGCTCCCACTCCCCGAAGGAGTCATATAAGACGCCCCGCTTGTTCACGTCCAGCCTGGGCGACTGCAGGAGCAGCTTCGTTATCTCCGGGTTCTTGTTGCGCAGGGCCCAGCAGAGCATGGTGTCCCGGTCATACACGCCGTTCACGTCGCCGCCGCTGTCCAGGGCGGCCCGGGCCCGGGCAAGGTCGCCCTTGTCAATGGCCTTGAAGAGCTCAGGCATGGGCTGGCTGGTGTCCCGCACGAACGCGGCATGCAGAGGGGAATACGCTCCGCAGGCGAGGAGCAACGCAAGGGATATTCCAAGAATTTTCAGCATGTTCACTTGGCGATTCTCCAGATTAATGTCTGTGTTGCTTTCATTCCAGATCTTTCCGTTATGCCGGGCCGGAACCAGGTCGTTTGCCCACCCGATGGCGTCCATGCTTGTTTTTCAACATGGACCGACCTGTACGTGAATGGGGAGTGAATGGAAAGCCTGGACCGTCTAGGGGCGGACCGGGGAGGGGGAGAGCCGTGCCAGCAACCTGCAATGCCGAATGGGCGCTGTAAACGGCATGGCGGGAAGTCTCCCGGCCCGCCCGAGGGCCTGGAAGCATGGGCGCTACTCTGCCGATACATAGCCATGCGGCGGCACATGCGGGCCTTGCTGCGAGAGATGCAAGAGGCGGCGAAGCTTGCAGGGGGAACAGGGCAAGAGTGGAGACAAAGACTGAGGGCCGGGGGCATTGGTTCCTGGCTATTTCATTTGGTGGTTATATTAACGCTAACTGCGTAGGCTGCACCAGCGTTCTTATAGTAGCGTTCGGGGTGGGCGTGGGGTGAAGCGGAAAAGGCGATGAAAAACGTAAAACTTAATGGAATTATTGCCGCAACGGTGCCGAACGGCGTCAAGGAAAGAGTCAGCTTTATCTTTGGTGCGCACCTATGCGCTGTTGCAATATTTCATGGCGGCACAGTGTCGAAATTTTTTCTCGCATATTTGATTTCACAGTATCGGCCAACTCAGAGGACTTTGGTTCACCAAAAATTTGAAGCATTCGCTTGTAAAACTTAAAATGATGTTCTCCACATTTTGCAAGCGCTCTATTTGTGCATACAACATCATCTTTATACGAAAGTATGCACTCGTGAGCTACAGACTCGCAGCATTCAGAATATTCTTTTATTATTGAGATATATACATCATCTGCGGCGTACAACGCTGTTGGGAATGTAATAAGAACAGCGCAAATATATATATTGACGGCTTTTGTCATAGTTCGCACCCATACCACAGCGCCCGGCAAACACCCGCACAATCTCACCCTCTTGACCTTGACCTTCCTGTATCTGAACGGGGGAAGAATGGGAAGCGGGGTCGCCGAAAGTTCGGTCCGAGTAGAGAGGGGTGTTAATGCCCCTTGTATCCTAGAGTTCGGCACAAATTCGGCACAGAATGAAAAACCATTGAAAAAGGGCTTGCGGTTATTCACCGTAAGCCCTTGATCTTTCTGGTCGGGATGAGAGGAGTTGAACCTCCGGCCCCC
>CAZXZF010000220.1:0-4848 GCA_964645095.1 uncultured Desulfocurvus sp.
ACCGGATTTTCTTCGTTGTGCTGCTGCTTGCAGCCACGGCCTCCCCGGCCGGGGCCGAGGGCCTGCTGCACCGGCGCCCGTCCACACTGTCGTCAGCGCCCTCGCTCAAGAACTACCGCAGCGACTGCCGCCCTGGCCGCGACCCGTCTGACCCGCATTGCTGCGCCGACAAGCTGGCCGTCTGCCGCATCCAGTGCAAGGACGACTACGCCGCGAACGGCGACATGCTGTATCTGAAGCACTGCGAGCGCGGGTGCGAGGGGGAATTGCAGCGATGTCAGGCCACAAAGTAAGTGCGCCGTGATGTGTTTGCCTCTGGATTAGTGAATATTGCCAGTAGATTAATGGATGTGTGCCTCTATACTAATCTTTGGAGGAAATCATGACGGGTATCGTCTGGAGCAGCAAGCTTGAGACCGGTGTGCGCGAGATTGATGATCAGCATAAGCAGTTGATAGATATTGCGAACAGGGTTGTTGAGGCGGTGCAGGAGAAGCTGGGTACCCTTGGCGTGGACGAGATCATCAAGGAATTGCGGGAGTATACCGTCATCCACTTCAGCGCGGAAGAAGAGCTCATGGCAGCGTTGCATTACCCTGACCACGGCCCGCATCACATTGAGCACGAGCGCTTGAAGAATCAGGTGAAGCTGTGGCAGCGCGACCTCTACCAGAAGGAGGCCTTGACCGTTGGTGAGGTGCGCGAGTTTCTGCGGGGCTGGCTCATCGAGCATATCCTCCGCTCGGACATGGCCTTCAAGTCCTGGCTGCAGGAGAACTCCGTGTGCACGGTTACGGCTTCCGGCAAGGGAATCAAGTGCACCAGAGGGGAAGGGTAGCGGGACGATTTATGTAAACAGTCAGGGTATTTTGCCCTGTGCCTGTTCAGGGAAGATGATTTGCAACGCATTGGAGAAAGGTGATGGTCAGCCGCAGACAGGAATTCAAGGCGCTTGGCAAATGGATGTGCCAGCTTCGTCCCATTGGGAAGGCGTTCACGTTCAAGGTTGTCGGCGCGAAAGGAAAGGAAATTGAAATTGCTGTCAGCGGCCTGGACAATGGCTGCGCTTCTGTTGGCATTTCTCCTGAGCCGTTGGTCTACAGCGAGAAGCACCTCTTCAAGCTGATATCAATTTTTGATGAGAAGAAAATTACCCTTGATGAGGTCATTAAATTGCGAAAGGCTGTTCAGGCGCAGGCTGAGAGTGGGAAGAAGTAGCGCTGGGTGATGAGCTTTGTGGCCGCGCTGGACGTGGCGAGAAGGCTGGTGGGGTAGGGGGGGATTATTCGGCTTCGCCGCTTGTTTCGCCCCACTCTTCGATCTGTTCGAAGATTTTGTCAGCCAACTGAAAGGAGTGGTATTGTTTGTAGAAATTTCTTCCCTTTCCCATCAGTCTTAAATTAAGAACACGCGCTGCCCGCATAATCTTCCAGTCTGAAAGTCTATCATAAATTTTGCTTAAGTCAAGAAATCCAATTGTGATATGGTCATATCCTGCGTTCTGATATGTTGAGCCGGTGAATTCGCAGTCTGGGTATGCTGATAGAAACGCCTCCTCACTCCCGAATTCTTCAATAAGAATTGACTTTGCCACAACAATATATGCCCATGCCTCATTTGTCCTCTCGCGATGAAGCATTACGAATGTTTCAATCCTGTAAATATTGAAGCAAAATATCGTCTGATACCCGCGCTCATATCTTGCGGTGCTTGGCAAGCAGCTCACACCCCAATAGTTGTGTTCAGTTTTGAAAGGAGACGGTATCATATTGAAAGTATACGCTGCACAGACATCTACAAAAAAATCGTGGTTTGGATCAGTCAATAACTTTTGATATTTGTTTAGTCCTTTCACTCGGATGCTTTCATTTTCAACTGACTCTGGCTTTCTTTGTTCATCACTATATTCAATTTCATTGTTAAGCCATTCAATTTTCTCATTTGCAGGTACAAGTTCATCAAAGTCTGTCTTGCAAATTGGGTGGGAAGCGTACTGGACATTGAGAATTTTTATTCCTGCTGCATCTGCTGTCTGTATATAGTACTCTTCAAGCTCGTCTAGCTTATCCTCTGAGCACAAGACGAACGAAAATTGAATGATATTCTGATATCTTCTTCTGTGGTCCGAGAATCTTGTCGCTATATTGACTGACTGCCCAATGTAATAAAGACAGTCATCGACGAGTAGACAGTATATTCCACATTTGCTTTCTGTGTTTACAATATGGTGGATGCTCTTCACGCCAGACACGTCAACGAAATCTGAAAAGCCAATCTGTCTAAACGTTTCGTGAGCTTCATTCGTTTTCATCATTTCTCCAGGGGTATTTCTTAACAGATGTCCACCTAGCCGATCGTGTTGCCGTTTGCTATATTCGCTATCCTCATGGCGCGTTGTCGCTAGAGTTTTGTTGTAGCCCCATCCCTTCACCCCCTCAACACCTCCATCAAATACTGCCCATAGTCGTTCTTGAGCATGCAGCAGGCCAGCTTCTCAAGCCCGGCCGCGTCGATGTACCCCATGCGGAAGGCGATCTCCTCCACGCAGGCGATGCGCAGGCTCTGGTTCTCCTGCACCATCTGCACGAAGTTGCCCGCGCGCAGGAGCGACTCGTGCGTGCCCATGTCCAGCCAGGCCCAGCCGCGCCCGCACAGCTCCACCTTGAGGTCGCCGCGCTTCAGGTAGGCGTTGTTCACGTCCGTGATTTCCAGTTCGCCGCGCGGGGAGGGCTTCAGATTGCGCGCGATGGCCACCACGTCGTTGTCGTAGAAGTACAGGCCCGTCACCGCGTAGCGCGACTTGGGAATGCGCGGCTTCTCCTCGATGCTCAGCACGTTCTGGTCCTCGTCGAACTCGACCACGCCGAAGCGCTCCGGGTCCCGCACCGGGTAGGCGAAGATGGTGCCGCCGCTCGTCAGCGCGGCCGCGCGCTGCAATACCCTGGACAGGCCCTGGGCGTGGAAGATGTTGTCGCCCAGCACCAGGCACACGCTGTCGTCCCCGATGAAGTCCGCGCCCAAGATGAAGGCCTGGGCCAGGCCGTCCGGGCTCGGCTGGGCCACATAGGAGAAGTTGAGCCCCAGGCTCGAGCCGTCGCCCAGCATCTCCTGGAAGCGCGGCAGGTCAGACGGGGTGGAGATGACCAGGATGTCGCGGATGCCCGCCAGCATGAGGGTGGACAGCGGGTAGTAGATCATGGGCTTGTCGAACACGGGCAGCAGCTGCTTGCTGATGACGCGGGTGAGCGGGTGCAGCCGCGTGCCTGATCCGCCCGCCAGAATGATGCCCTTCATGTGGCCTCTCCCTCGTGTTTTAAACGCCTCGCGCGGTTTACATCGCGCGTCCGGGTTGCTACTCTCTCGGCTCGATATCCTGATTCCTGCGGCCCTGGCAACCGCCCAGACCGCCCAGACCGCGCTTGGCCGGCGATATTTCGCGCTCTCTCGTCCGCGATTTCGCCGCCAGCCAGCGCAGGGAGCCGCCATGTTGTTCTTCCGGTCCGGCCCGCCGCTGTTCCTGCTGTTCCTCGTGGTGGCGGCGCTTTTCGGGCTGTTCGTGTTCCTGCCCGTGAGCATTGTGGCCACGGCCTTCGGCAAGCTGGGGCTCACGGGCCTGCAAGGCCTGGCGGTGTTCCTGGCGACCATCCTGGGCAGCCGCGTGAACATTCCCTTGCACAAGGGCACGCGTCTTGTGCGGGGATTTGCAGCTCCGGCCAGCAGGCTGTTCCGCATGCAGCGCATGCGCCCGGAGCAAAATGTTTTCGGCCAGATGAATTTCAATCAGACGCATATCGGCCAGGCCCAGGGCGACGACCTGCTGCTTTCCGAGCAGGTGGTGGCGGTGAATGTGGGCGGCTGCCTGGTGCCCTGCCTGCTCTCGGCCTGGTTCCTCTGGCAGCTCAGCGCCAGCGGGATGCTGGGCGGCTGGCTGGCCCTGTGCGTGGTGATTTCGTCCCTGGTCTGCTACCTGCTGGCGCGCCCGACCCCAGGCATCGGCATCGCCGTGCCGGTGCTCTTGCCGCCCGCCGTGGCCGCGCTCACGGCCATCCTGCTGACGCCCGACATGTCCGGCCTGGCCGGGCACGAGTCCCTGGCCCCGCGCGCGGCCTACATGGCCGGGACGCTGGGCACCCTCATCGGCGCGGACATCATGCACCTGCTGAACCGCCGCACCTGGGCCATGCTGGATGCGCCGCTGTTGTCCATCGGCGGGGCAGGGACGTTCGACGGCATCTTTCTTGCTGGAATCATAGCAGTTCTACTGGCCTAGGAAAACGGTGCGCACATGACAGAGATCACCCTGCGGTTTTCGAAACAGTCTGGCCAGAGCACTGGCCAAACCCCTGGCCAGCGCTTCCTGCTTTTTGCCGGGCACGCGCCCCAGCCCGGCGTGCCCTGCGCCCATATGGACGGGCCTCTGGCTCCTCTCAGGCCGGGGCATGTGCTGCGCGGCGAGCAGGAGGAGCACCGGGTGCTGGGGCGGCTGTGGTGGCCGGGCCAGGCCCAGATGCCCGACGCCGCCTGCTGGCTCCTGGAGACGCTGGTCCCGGCGCCCGTCGGCCTGGACGACACGCGCAGGCTTTCGGCCTCGCGGGACGGCTTTGCCCTGGCCTGGATCACCCTGTCCGACAAGGGCGCGGCCGGGCAGCGCAAGGACGCCTCCGGCCCGCTGGTGGAGGAGCTGGTGCGCGCGGCCATGCCGCTCTCCCTGGCGCGCGGGTTCGTGCTGCCGGACGAGGAGCGCGGCATCCGTGCGCTGCTGACGCAGCTGGCCCTGCAGGACGGCTATGACCTCATCTGCACCACGGGCGGCACGGGCGTGGCCCCGCGCGATGTCACCCCGGAGGC
>CAZXZF010000221.1:0-4837 GCA_964645095.1 uncultured Desulfocurvus sp.
GCGTCCTTGTAGTACAGGTTGCCGATGCCCAGCGCGGACAGGAAGGGGATGTGGTTCGGCAATACACCGAACTCGCCCAGCGCGCCGGGGGCTCCGACATAGTCAACGTCCTGCGAGAGGACCTTGCGGTCGGGCGTTACGATTTCAAGCAGCAGCTTCTTGGACATGGCACACTATCCTTGCTTGGCTTTTTCCAGAGCCTCGTTGATGTCGCCGACCATGTAGAAGGCGCTCTCAGGGATTTCGTCGTGCTTGCCTTCGATGATCTCCTTGAAGCCCTTGATGGTGTCTTCAAGCTTGACGTAGCGGCCGGGCTTGCCGGTGAAGGCTTCGGCCACGTGGAACGGCTGGGACAGGAAGCGCTGGATGCGGCGAGCGCGGCCCACGAGGAGCTTGTCGTCGTCGGAGAGCTCGTCCATGCCCAGGATCGCGATGATGTCCTGGAGTTCCTTGTATTTCTGGAGGATCATCTGGACATTGCGGGCGGTGCTGTAGTGCTCCACGCCCAGGACCAGGGGGTCCAGGATGCGCGAAGTGGAGTCCAGCGGGTCCACCGCGGGGTAGATGCCGAGCTCCGCGATCTGGCGGGAAAGCACGAGGGTGCCGTCCAGGTGCGAGAACGTGGTGGCCGGGGCCGGGTCGGTCAGGTCGTCGGCGGGCACGTAGACGGCCTGGACCGAGGTGATCGAACCCTTCTTGGTGGAGGTGATGCGCTCCTGCAGTTCGCCAAGGTCGGTGCCCAGCGTCGGCTGGTAGCCAACCGCGGAGGGCATGCGGCCGAGCAGTGCGGAGACTTCCGAACCTGCCTGGGTGAAGCGGAAGATGTTGTCAACGAAGAACAGCACGTCCTGGCCTTCCTCGTCACGGAAGTACTCGCAGCAGGCGAGAGCGGTGAGGGCCACGCGGGCACGGGCTCCCGGAGGCTCGTTCATCTGGCCGTAGATAAGCGCGGCTTTCTCGAGAACGCCGGCGTCCTTCATTTCGTGGTACAGGTCGTTTCCTTCACGGGTGCGCTCGCCAACACCGGCGAACACGGAGATGCCGCCGTGCTGCTTGGCGATGTTGTTGATCATCTCCATGAGGATAACGGTCTTGCCCACGCCTGCGCCGCCGAAGAGGCCCATCTTGCCGCCCTTGGGGAAGGGGATCAAGAGGTCGATGACCTTGACGCCGGTCTCCAGCACTTCGACCTTGGTGTTCTGGTCGACGAAGGCCGGGGCCAGTGCGTGGATGGGCATGAGCTTGTCGCTCTTGATCGGGCCCATTTCGTCCACGGGACGGCCGACGACGTTCATGATGCGGCCGAGCGAACCCGCGCCGACCGGCACCATGATGTTCTTGCCGGTGTCGGTGGCGTCCATGCCGCGGACGAGACCTTCGGTGGCGTCCATGGCGATGGTGCGGACCACGTTGTTGCCGAGGTGCTGGGCCACTTCACAGATGAGGTCCGGCGCGTCGGTGTTGTTCGGATTATTGATCTGCAGCGCATTCAAGATGTGCGGCAGCTTGCCCTCAGGAAACTCGACGTCCACGACGGCGCCGATGACCTGAACGATTTTACCCACGTTTGCACTCATGTCTTTGGCCCCCTTTTACTTCAGCGCTTCAGTGGCGCCGACGATGTCCATAAGGTCTCTGGTGATGGAAGCCTGGCGCGTCTTGTTGTACAGAAGCGTCAGGGCATTGGTCATGTCGTCGCAGGCGCGCGTTGCGTTGTTCATGGCGGTCATGCGCGCTGCATGTTCGCTGCACGACGTGTCGAGCATGCCACGATAGACCTGCACCTTGATGAAGCGGGGCAGAAGTTCCGCCAGCAGACCCTCGACCGAGGGCTCGTAGACGTATTCCTTGCCCGAGCTTTTGACTGCGGGGATGCCCGCCTGGTCACCGCTGATGGGCAGGATGTTCTGCACCACCGGCACCTGCCTGCCCACGCTGATGAACTCGCCGTACACGAGGATCACTTCGTCCAGCGTGTTGTCGAGGAAGGAGTTGATGAGCTCCTGCCCGAGCTTGCTCGCGAGCGTGAAGTCAAAGCTGTTCATCACATCACGGTACTGAACCAGAATCTCGTATTCGGCCTTGCGGACCGCATCACGGCCTTTCTTGCCAACGCAGTAGAACTTCACGTCCAGGCCCTGGGCCTTCTTTTCCTTGGCCAGCTTGAGCCCGGCCTTGATCAGGTTGACGTTGAAGCTGCCGCACAGGCCGCGATCCGAAGTCACGAGCACAATGCCCACGGTCTTTTTTTCCTCGCGCTTGGCCAAGAGCGGATGGACCGACTCGTCCGCCCCGGCTGCCAAGTCGCCAAGCATCTCGAAGAACTTCTGCGCGTACGGCTTGAACCGCTCGATGCGGCTCTGCGCGTTGCGCAGCTTCGCCGAGGCCACCATATTCATGGCCTTGGTGATCTGCTTGGTCTTCTTGATCGCGCCGATCTTTGTTTTGACGTCCCTCAGGGAAGCCATCGCACCCTCCTGCGCCGCTAGGCGCGGAAGCCCTTCTTGAACTCGTCGATGGCGGCCTTGAGGCGACCTTCGATGTCCGCGTCCAGGGCCTTCTTCTCGAGGATGTCCTTCAGGATGTCAGCCTTGGAGTTGCGCATGAACTCGAGCATCTCGGTCTCGAATTTGCGAACGGCGTCCAGGGGCACTTCGTCCATGTAGCCGCGGGTGCCGGCGTACAGCGAAACAACCTGCTCCTGCACCGGCATGGGCTGGTACTGGGGCTGCTTGAGCAGTTCGACCAGCCGCGCGCCGCGGTTGAGCTTCTGCTGGGTGGCCTTGTCCAGGTCCGAGCCGAACTGGGCAAACGCAGCCAGTTCGCGGTACTGGGCGAGGTCCAGGCGCAGGGTGCCGGCAACCTGCTTCATGGCCTTGATCTGGGCGGCGCCGCCGACGCGGGAGACCGAGAGGCCGACGTTGATGGCCGGGCGGATGCCGGCGTTGAACAGCGCGGGCTCCAGGTACACCTGGCCGTCGGTGATGGAGATGACGTTGGTCGGGATGTACGCGGACACGTCGCCGGCCTGGGTCTCGATGATCGGCAGGGCGGTCAGCGAACCGGCGCCCAGGCTGTCATTGACCTTGCAGGCGCGCTCCAGCAGGCGGGAGTGCAGGTAGAACACGTCGCCGGGGAAGGCTTCGCGGCCGGGCGGGCGGCGGAGCAGCAGCGACATCTGGCGGTAGGCCACGGCCTGCTTGGACAGGTCGTCGTAGATGATCAGCGCGTGCTCGCCCTTGTCGCGGTAGTACTCGGCCATGGTGCAGCCGGAGTACGCGGCGATGAACTGCAGCGGCGCGGGCTCGGACGCGGTGGCCGAGATGATGGTGGTGTACTCCATGCCGCCGTAGCGACGCAGGGTGTCGGCCACGAGCGCGACGGTGGACTTCTTCTGGCCGATGGCCACGTAGAAGCACTTCACGTCGCCGCCCTTCTGGGCCAGGATGGCGTCGATGCAGACCGCGGTCTTGCCGACCTGGCGGTCGCCGATGACCAGCTCGCGCTGGCCGCGTCCGACCGGGGTCATGGCGTCGATGGCCTTGAGCCCGGTGGCCATGGGCTGGTGCACGGACTTGCGGGCGACGATGCCGGGGGCCTTCAGCTCGACCGGGCGGGTCTCGCTCGAGGCGATGGGGCCGAGGCCGTCGATGGGCTGACCGAGCGGGTCGATGACGCGGCCGGCAACGGCCTCGCCAACGGGCACGGAGAAGATCTTGCCCGTGCGCTTGACGGGGTCGCCTTCCTTGATTTCGGTGCATTCGCCGAGCAGGGCGACGCCGACGTTATCCTCTTCGAGGTTGAGCACCATGCCCATGAGGCCGCCGGGGAACTCCAGGAGCTCCATTGCCATGGCGTTCTTCACGCCATGCACGCGGGCGATGCCGTCACCGACGTACAGAACCGTACCGGTTTCGCTCATCTCCACGCGGGACTCGTAATTCTGGATCTGTCCCTCAATGATTTTGCTGATTTCTTCCGCTTTGATCTGCATGGCCCTACTCACCCCTCTTGATGGTTTCTTTCAAAATGTTCAGCTGGGCGCGCAGACTGGCGTCAAGCACGCTGTCCCCGATCTGCAGCACCACGCCTCCGAGGATTTCGGCGTTGGTGGCGTAGTCCAGGACCAGCTTCTTGCCGGTCTGCTTCTCCAGCCGTTCTTTCAGCTCCACCTTGCGGGAGTCGGAAAGCGCTACGGCGGTGACGAGCTTGCCGGAGACGATGCCGCTGGCATCATCGAGCATGGCCTTGTAGTCCGCAGCGATTTCGGGGATGGAGACGAGCCGGTTCTTGTCTGCCAGCAGATTGGCGAAGTTGGCCATGGCTCCGGTGAGCCCCAGCTGCCCCGCGATCTGCTTCAGGACGACTTTCTTCTCCTCCACGCTGAAGACCGGGTTCTTGAAGAACCGCATGGCCTCCGGCGCTCCCGCCAGTGCCTCTGCCAGGTCGGCGAGCTGCTTACCGTAGGTCTCAAGCTCGGAGGAACCCTGCTTGCTCCCTACGGTGAACAGCGCCTTGGCGTACCTGCGCGCGACGATGTTCCCGCTCAATTGAGCACCACCTTTGTTAAGTATTCATCCACGAGGCGCTCATGGTCCTTGTCGGTGAGCTTTTCCCGTACGATTTTCGTCGCCTGCTCGATGACCTGGTCGGCGATCTCGCCACGGACGCGGTCAAAGGCGGCCCTGGCTTCGTTCTCGGCGCTGGTCTTGGCCTGGGCCTGCATGGTCGCGGCGTCCTTCTGGGCCTTCTCGATGATGGCGGCCTTGATGGCCTCGCCCTGGGTCTTGGCCTCGGCCAGGATGGCGGCCTTCTCCTGCTCCAGGTTGCGGATGCC
>CAZXZF010000222.1:0-4809 GCA_964645095.1 uncultured Desulfocurvus sp.
GCCTGCTCGGCCATGGCCGAATCCCAGACGCTCTGGATGAGCAGGAAGCGCGCCTCCTGGCGCGGGTCTACGGTGCTGGCCGGGGTATTGCGGCTTTTCGGGTGGCTGCCCAGGACCTCGCGCAGGAAGGCCAGCTGCTCCGGCGCGGGCGGGATGATGCGCGCGGGCAGCGCGGCCCGGTCCTCGGCGGAGAGCGCGGCCACGGGGTCGCCCGCGCTGGCATTGGCCATGGCCGCGGCCGAGAGGCGGCGGATGACGCCCGGCGGCACGTTCAGGCCCACCACCGGCAGCCTCCAGTCGCGGATGGCCCGGAACACCGGCAGGTATTTGGCAAAGGGGTGGCCCCAGTTGGTCTTCCAGTCCAGCCGCCGCTCCAGGTCCTCGGGCGCCATGGCGCCGTCCGAGAACTCCTTCAGCACAGGGTTGAGCGCAGCCGGGGCCATTTCCAGCCCGACGACAATCTGGGCGGCTGGCGGGGTCTTGGCGTGGGCCAGGATGGTCAGGATGCGGGCCTCGGCCTCGTGGTCGCAGGGGTTGCCGTGGCTCTCGCCCACCAGGACGTAGGCCGCGCCCGCCGCGCGCTGGCGCAGGGCCTCGGGCGAGAGCCGGTCGCCCTGGCCGGTCAGGAATTCGCCCGGTGCGGGCAGGAAGCTGACCTGCATGGCGGTCTGCTGCGGCGCGGGCCGGGCGCAGGCCCCAAGGAGGAACAGGGCCGCCAGGAGCAAGGCGGCCAGCAGCCGGGGCATGAAAAACGCGCCCCGGCCCCTGCGATAGGCAGGAACCGGGGCGCGGGTGGTGGTCACTGAGGGCATGGAGCCTCTTAAGCGGACAAGGCCCGGGCTAGTCCCAGGTGCGCTTGTCCTCGATGGGCCGGATCTGCGGGGGCAGGGTGCCGGGGTTCAGGATCTTGAGCGTGGGGCGCAGCTTGATCTTCTCGCGGAAGGTGTGCAGCAGCTCCTCCTCGCGCTTGAAGGCGCCGGATTCGATGGACAGGACCATCTCGTCGATGCCGCCGGGGTTGGTGACCTCGATCTGCCAGCGCTTGATCTCCTCGAACTTGGCCATGACCTGCTCCACCTGGTGCGGGTACACGAACATGCCCTTGATGCGCGCGGTGGTGTCCACCCGGCCCACGATGTTGCCCAGGCGCGGGCTGGTGCGGCCGCAGGCGCAGGGCGCGCGGTCGATGAACCCGAGGTCGCCCGTGGCCAGGCGGATGAGCGGGTAGGTCTTGTTGAAGGCCGTGACCACGATCTCGCCGACCTCGCCGTCCTTCAGCGGAATGCCGGTGTCCGGGTGGCAGATCTCGACAAAGGCGCGGTTAGAGAGGTGCAGGCCGCACTTGTGGAAGCACTCGTAGCCGATGCAGCCCACGTCCGCTGTGCCGTAGCCCTGGCGCATGACGCAGTCGAGCTTCTTTTCCAGGGTGGTGCGCATCTTCTCGGAGAATTTCTCGCCGGTGACAAAGGCCACCTCAAGGAACAGGTCCTTGCGCAGGGACAGGCCGATCTCCTCGGCCTTCTGGGTCAGGTGCAGCAGGTAGCTCGGCGTGCCGATGTAGCCGGTGACGCGCAGCTTCTGCATGATCTCCAGCTGCGAGCTGGTGTTGCCCGGACCGGCGGGGATCACCGCGCAGTTCAGGTTCTTGAGCGGCTCCTCGAACATGAGTCCGGCCGGGGCCATGTGGTAGGGCAGGGTGATCTGGGCCACGTCGCCGGGGCGGAAGCCCACGGAGTAGAAGCCTTCGGTCCAGCCCCAGTAGTCCTCCTGGCGGTCCTCGGGATCAAAGATGGGGCCGGGGGACAGGAACACGCGCCTCAGCTCGCCCAGGTCCTTGGTCAAGAGGCCGCCCAGGCGCGGGCCCATGCTCTGGAGGAAGATGAGTTCCTTCTTCTTCAGGATGGGCACGTGCTTGAGGTCGGCCAGCGCCTTGAACTTGTCCACGTTGAACTGGGAGCGGTCAAAGCGCTTCTTCACGTCCTCGGAATATCTGTAGGCGTAGGACAAGAGGTCCTTGAGCTGGAGCTGGTAGTATTGGCGGCGCTCGGAATCGTCGAGCACCTCGCGACGGCTGTAAATGCCCTCGGTGCGGTCCTTGCGGGTCATGTACTGTAGTCCTCCTGGAAGGTTGACAAAAAAATGCGCTATTCGGCGAATAGCGCAGCCTAACCGAAGCGGGCCGGAATTGCAAGGCCAGGGTGTGGGCGGGGATGCGTGCGGCGGGGCGCAGACTCTCAGTTCGGCCAGAACATCCAGACCAGCGGGGCCAGGGCCAGCCGGTACCAGGCAAAGGGCCGCAGCGTGAAGCGCGACAACAGCCCGATGAAGCCCTTCACCGCCGCCCAGCCGGACACGAAGGACACCGCAAAGCCGAGGCCCAGGAACACGAAGTCGCCGGATTCGAACAGCCGCCAGTTCTTCAAAAGGTCATAGCCCACGGCCGCGCACATCACCGGCACCGCGGCCAGGAAGGAGTACTCGGCGGCGGTCTTGCGCTCGGTGTTGAGCAGCATGCCGCCCATGATCGTGGCCCCGGAGCGCGAGAAGCCCGGCCACAGGGCCAGGCACTGGAACAGGCCGATGCCCAGCGCCAGCTTCGGGGTCATGGCGTCCAGCGAGTCCACCGGGCGCTTGCGGGGGCGCTTGATGCGCGCCGCGCGCGCCTCCACCACGAGCATCAGCACGGCCCCGGCAAACAGGGCCAGGGCCACGGTGCGCGGGCCGAAGAGGTGCGCCTTGATGGCCTTGTGGGTCAGCAGGCCCATGCCCAGCGCCGGCAGCGAGGTCAGGAACAACAGCCAGATGCCGCGCGGGCCGGAAAAGCCTTTGGCCGGATCGGTCTTGAGCAGGCCCAGGAAGCGGTCGCGGTAGAGCACCACCACGGCCAGGATGGCCCCGAGCTGGATGGCGATCTCAAAGGTGTCGGCCTTGGGCCCGGTGAAGCTCAAGGCATGCCCGGCCAGGATGAGGTGGCCGGTGCTCGAGACGGGAAGAAATTCGGTGAGGCCTTCGACGAGGCCCATGATCACGGCGATGTACCAGGGGGCCATATCCGGGGGGTGCTCCTTGGGGCGGGGATTATTCAGGGGGCTCTAACGGAAGAAAAAAGGGATGTGCGCCGAGGCCGGTTCACCCGGCGGGCTCCTGTCCCTTGCAATGGGGACATCGGAGTTCTTTGTTACGGCGCACTTGCTGCTTTTTGTGCGAGGGGCGGCTCGATCCGCCATATTTTCAGTCTGTTGCACATTGGCGTTGGTACCCTCCGTTGGCGTCCGCCGTCCTATCGTCTGGAACCACCGGCCCTCTCGGCCCTGCCCCCTTTCCGCCCGCCACCCGGCGCGCAGCGGAGGGGCTTCGACTGGTCCCTTACATGCTGGAAGGTAAGCACTCCCGCGCCGCTGTAAAGGGCATGGGGGTGAATTTTGCGGGCCTGTTTGCAGGGCCTGGGCCGGAGCGTCTTTCCGCCGCCGCCAAAGCGCCATTCAGGCCAATGGGCCTGTCGCGAGGCAGCGTGGCACGCGTGTCCGGGGAGTGCGCGGCCAAGAAGCGCATCGTATGGACGGTGAGGGTGTGGGGGGCAGGTGAACAGGAAAAAGATTTGTGCGCCGCTTCCGGATCACCCGGGTGGCTCCAGTTCCTTGCCATCGGAACTCGGGGCTTTTTGTCACGGCGCACTTTCTGCTTTTGGTGCGGGGGGCGGCTCTATCCGCCATATGTTGAGAGCTTTTTCAGCCAGGCCGGGCTACCCTCCTTTTGCGTCTCCGCTGTTGTCCTTGTGGGACCACCGGCCTTGTGGCCTCTTGCCCTTGGCAGCCCGCCTCCCGGCCTCTGCCCCTTGGCGCCCGTGTCCGGGGCTTTCGCCTCTGACCTCGCCTCTGGCCTCGCCTCTGGCCTCGCCTCTGGCCTCGCCTCTGACCGCCCGTCTCGGACCTTGGTCCTCTCTGCGCTGCGGCCGGGCCTCCGGGTGGTCCCGTCTAGAGTAAAAGGTAAGCACGCCAGCCCCGATGTAAAGGCCCAGGCCAGGGATTTCCGCACGTTGCCGCGCCGGTTCCAGCACCAACGAGGATGCTCTCCGGGCTGCGCAACGCGGACTTCGGCGCTTTCGGCCCAGGCCGCGCGCATTGACTTTCGGCCCCAGGCGAAGCACCATGCCCCCATGAGCTTCTTAAGCCTCGCCTTCATCGAACGCCTCGCCGAGGAGCGCATCAAAAAGGCCCAGGAGGACGGCGCCTTTGACGCCCTGCCGGGCCGGGGCAGGCCGCTCGACCTGGAGGACGACGCCCACGTGCCCGAAGACCTGCGCCTGGCCTGGCGCGTGCTCAAGAACGCGAACTGCCTGCCCCCGGAGCTTGTGGCCCGGCGCGAGATCCACACCGCCCGCGAGCTCCTGGCCGGCCTCACCGACGAGGCCGAGCGCCATGCCCAGATGCAGCGCCTGAACCTGCTGATCACGAAGCTCAACCTCTCGCGCCGCCGCCCGGTGCAGCTGGAGGCGCGGCAGGAATACTACGACAAGGTCGTGGCCCGCGTGCCGGTCAAGGGCAAGGGCCCGGAATAGTTCTACGAGAAGAAATATTTCAGCACAGAGGGCCGCCCTGTAGCCCAGAGCCGGACAGCACCCAAGACAACGATCCAGCAACCGCCCCAGAGAATGACGAGGTTGACCGCCATGCCCCGCACATCCCAAAGGACTGCCACCCTGGCCCTGCTCGGAACGGGCCTTGCCGCCCTGCTTCTGCTCTCGGCCTGCGCCAGCCAGCCAGCACCGGGCCCAAGCGCCGAAACCGAGCAGCTGCGCGCCCGGGTGGA
>CAZXZF010000223.1:0-4805 GCA_964645095.1 uncultured Desulfocurvus sp.
CAGGGTGACCAGCTTTTTCTGGAAGGGGATGGCCTTGAAGATGATCTGTTTCATGACGCCTCTCGCCTATTCCTTGCCCTTGAGCATTTCCATGACCTCGTCCACGTCCATGTCGTCGTGCACGACCTTGGACAGGGCCTGGGTCAGCAGGGCCGGGTTCTTGTGCTGGAAGATGTTGCGGCCCACCGACAGGCCCGAGCCGCCGGCGCTGATGGAGTCGTGCACCATCTGCAAAAAGGCCTTGGTGCTGTCGAGCTTGGGGCCGCCGGCGATGACCACGGGCACGCAGCAGGCGTCCACCACGTGGCCGAAGGAGTCCATGTCGCCGGTGTAGGGCACCTTGACCACGTCCGCGCCCAGCTCCACGCCCACGCGGGCGCAGTGGGCCACGATCTCGGCGTCGAACTCGCTTTTGACCTTGGGGCCGCGGGCGTAGACCATGGCCAGCACCGGGATGCCCCAGCTCTGGGCGATGCTCGTCACCTGGCCGAAGTCGGTGAGCATCTTGGCCTCGCTCTCGTCGCCCAGGTTCACGTGCACGCTCACCGCGTCCGCGCCGAGGCGGATGGCGTCCTCGACCGTGCCGACCAGGGTCTTGGCGTTGGGGAAGGGGGACAGGGTGGTGCTGGCGGAGAGGTGCACGATGAGCCCGATGTCCTTGCCCTGGGTGCGGTGGCCGCAGCGGACCAGGCCCTTGTGCATGAGCACGGCGTTGGCCCCGCCCTCGACCACTGCGCCCACGGCCTCGCGCATGTCCACGATGCCTGGGATGGGGCCGACCGTGGTGCCGTGGTCCATGGGCACGATGATGGTGCGCTTGGTGTTGCGGTTGAAGATGCGTTCGAGCCGGATGGCTTTTCCGAGATGCATGGCGTCTCTCCCTTCGTCGGTGCGGTTGCGCCTCTCGCGGCGGCTTTCAGGCGATCTTCCGGCGGTTGAAACTAAAGAAGGGCCGCCGGCTTTCGCCTGCGGCCCTTCCTGAAGAGGCTTTGGTTAACGTCTGGTCGTCAACAAACCTCTCCCCGGCCGCAAGCGCAGCTAAACCAATAATACCAGTACTGGCAAAAGGAGGTATTGTTGGCGGCGAGTAGGTTCATAAGGTGAGCATTTACCCGCGCCCCTGGGGGCTGTCAACGGTTTTTTTAGGAAAGCGCAGAGGCCCGGAAGATTCCCATTTTTGTCGATATCCGCCCTGGACGTGGACATTCGTGTGAGAGAAACGGAGCACCTATTCTTTTTGGTATTTCTGTTTTCCTTGTAATACAGCGTGTTGCCCATGTGGTCCGGGTCTTGCTTTGGTTTGCTATTCGTCAAGGCCCGCCGGGCCTGAGGCCAGCGCCCAGAGGGACCATGTTCGAAACCGCCGAAGCCGTCACCATCGGGGAGATCCTGGAGAACGAGTGGATATCCACCGCCTTCCAGCCCCTGGTCTCCATCAAGCGCAAGGCCCTGCTCGGGGTGGAGGCCCTGGCGCGCTGCACGGCCCCGGGCGAGGACATCCCGCCCCTGGAAATGTTCCGCCTGGCGGGCGAGGCGGGCAGGCTGCTCGAACTGGACCGCCTGTGCCGCAAAAAGGCGCTGGAGGCCTTTGCGCCCATCCACGCCCGGAACAGGGGCCTGCTCGTGTCCCTGAACGTCGACGGGCACGCCATCGACGCCGACGTGGTGGGCTCGGGCAACCTGATCCACCAGGTCAAGGCCCTGGGCATCAGCCCCAACAACGTGCTCATTGAGATCGTGGAGTCCCGGGCCAAGGACTCGAGGGCCCTGGAGGAGTTCGTCAGCACCTACCGCAAGAACGGCTTCCTCATCGCCCTGGACGACATGGGCGCCGGGCACTCCAACCTGGACCGCATCCCGCTGCTCAAGCCCGACGTGCTCAAGCTGGACCGCTCCCTGGTGGCCGGGGTGGCCGGGCAGATGACGAGGCTTGAGGTGGTCAAGAGCTTCGTGCAGATGGCCTCGCGCCTGGGGGCCCTGGCCCTGGCCGAGGGCGTGGAGCGCCAGGAGGACATCCTGCGCCTGCTCGAGATCGGCGTGGACGTGTTCCAGGGCTATTATTTCGGCCGCCCGGCCATGCGCATGGCCAAGGCCGAGGTCGTGAGCGAGCGCATCGACCTTCTGGCGGCCAAGTTCAAGGAGAGCGCCACGGAGCGTTTCGCCGCCCAGAAGGCGCTCTACGCCAGCCACGACGCCCTGGTGCTGGGGCTGTGCCAGCGGCTCGCGGCAGTGCCCACGTTGGGCCTGGACCGGATGCTCACGACCTTCATCGACGAGTGCGGCAGCATCGAGTGCCTTTACGTGCTCAACGCCCGCGGCGTGCAGATCTCGGACACCGTGTGCAACCCGGCCAAGCTGCGCAAGCGCAAGCGCTTCATTTACGAGCCCGCGCGCCTGGGCGCGGACCACTCGCTCAAGGAGTACTTCCTGCCCCTGCGCGCGGGCCTGCCCAAATTCACCACCCAGCCCTACATCTCCCTGGCCTCCGGCAACCGCTGCATCACCCTCTCGGCCCAGTGCCAGGACCTGGACGGCCGGGCCTGCATCCTCTGCGCGGACATCGACCACAAAGACTAGGGCCTGTTTCTAAAAGCGCCTTTTGCCCCCTGGACGTCGTCACGAGCCGATTTGGGTCCAGGGCTGCGCATGAGTACACTCCCTGTCCCCCAAATAGGCTCTCTCCTCGCCAGGGAACAAAATTCATCATTTGGAAACAGGCCCTAGTCCCCCTGATGTATGCCAAAGATGGCATAAAATGCAGTCATGTTTGTGACTTGCTCCCCATTTACTTTCTTCAAAAATGTGCTAGCATGAATGCTAATCGGAGTCCTCCCACCCGTGTGGCGCCCCCCCCCGGGCAGGGCTGAACAGCGTCTCAACGAGGTGCATCATGAGAAATATGACCATCCGCGCGCGCATCATCCTGCTCATCTCCATCGCCGTACTTTTCGCAGCCTTGGTGGGCGGAGGGTTCTACTACCAGCTGCAGCAGCTCAGGAAGTACTCCATCGGCCAGACCCAGGCGGTGATGCTCCAGGGTGAGAAGGAGAAGCTCCAGCTCGCCGTGGACTCCCTGGCCCTGTCCATAGGCGAGGCCATCAAGGGCTCGCCGGACAAGGACATGCGGGCCGAGCTCATCCGGGCCCTGACCAAGCCGATTCTGTATGGGGAGGACAAGTCCGGGTATTTCTTTGTCTACGAGGGCACGGTGAACGTGTCCTTCCCGGTGAAGCCGGAGAACCAGGGCAAGGACCTGGGGCACCTGGTCGACAAGAACGGCGTCTACATGATCAAGGAGCTGCGTGACGTGGCCGACAAGGGCGGCGGGTTCGTGGAGTACGTCTTCGACAAGCCCGGCAAGGGCCTGCAGCCCAAGGTCAGCTACGCCACCCTGATTCCGGGCACAAAGATGTGGATCGGCACCGGGGTCTACATCGACAACATCGACGTGGAGAAGGCCAAGATCGACGCGGCCATCTCCGGCATGGTCAAGACCGCCAGCCTGACCATCGCCGGCATCGTCCTGGCCCTGCTCCTCCTGGGCGTGCTGCCGCTGTCCGTTGTCATCTTCCGCAGCATCGTCCTGCCGCTCAACGCCGCCACCAAGGCCGCCCAGGATGTTGCCGGAGGCAACCTCTGCGTGGCGCTGCAAGTGGGGGGGAAGGACGAGATTTCGCACCTGGAGACCGCGCTGAACACCATGGTCGCCACCCTGTGCGACAACATGGCCAAGATCGAGTCCAAGACCAGGGAGGCCGAGGACAAGGCGCACGCCGCCGAGGAAGCCACCAACGCGGCCAACGAGGCCAAGGCCCAGGCCATCCGCGCCCGTTCCGAGGGCCTGCTCCAGGCCGCCAACCGTCTGGAAAGCGTTGTCGAGCGCCTGTCCTCGGCCTCGGAAGAGATCTCCGGGCAGGCCGAGAACATCGGCCGCTCCACCGAGGTCCAGAAGGGCCGCATCACCGAGACGGCCACGGCCATGGAGGAGATGAACGCCACGGTGCTCGAGGTGGCCAGGAACGCCTCCCAGGCCGCCGAGGGCGCGGACACCGCCAAGA
Source organism: uncultured Desulfocurvus sp. (assembly GCA_964645095.1). Classification (GTDB taxonomy): domain Bacteria; phylum Desulfobacterota; class Desulfovibrionia; order Desulfovibrionales; family Desulfovibrionaceae; genus Humidesulfovibrio. Next base: position 4,059 of record CAZXZF010000223.1, read on the forward strand.
CCCGCGCCAGCGAGGGCAACAAGGTGGTGACGCGTTCGGTTGCCGCCATGGACGCCCTGCTCAAGCTCTCCGCCGACCTCAAGAACAACATGGACACCCTGGGCCAGCGCGCCCAGGACATCAGCCAGGTCATGAACGTCATCAACGACATCGCCGACCAGACCAACCTGCTGGCCCTGAACGCGGCCATCGAGGCCGCCCGCGCGGGCGACGCCGGGCGCGGCTTCGCCGTTGTCGCCGATGAAGTGCGCAAGCTGGCCGAAAAGACCATGACCGCCACCAAGGAGGTGGGCGAGACCATCCGGGGCATCCAGGACGTGTCCAGCCGCAACATCCACAGCATGGAGGAGGCGGGCCGGGCCATCGCCGAATCCACGGGCCTGGTGCGCCAGTCCGGCCAGGCTTTGGAGGAGATCGTGCGCATGAGTGAGAACACGGCCCTGCAGGTGTCGAGCATCGCCACCGCGGCAGAGGAGCAGTCCGCGGCCAGCGAGGAGATCAACGAGGCCGTGGAGCAGATCAACGCCATCGCCACGCAGACGGCCGACAGCATGCAGCAGACAACGGTGGCCATCCACGAGCTGGCCGAACAGGCCGAGAACCTGCGCGCCCTGGTGGCCGACCTGAAGCGCGAGGGCTCGGCGTAGGATAGAGAGAGCCTCCGGCGGCCAGGGGCGCTGCCCCTGGACCCCGCCAAAGGGCCTGAGGCCCTTTGGAATCCCCAGTACGCCGAAAGGGCTGTTTCAG
>CAZXZF010000224.1:0-4768 GCA_964645095.1 uncultured Desulfocurvus sp.
CCCAGCCCAACGCCTGCCCGGTCTGCGGCCCCAAGGTCTGGCTGTCCGACCGCTCGGGGACGGTGGTGGCCCGGCGCGACGAGGCCATGCGCAAGCTGGCGGCCATCCTGCTCCAGGGCGGCATCGCCGCGGTGAAGGGCCTGGGCGGCTTCCACCTGGTCTGCGACGCCACCAGCCAAGAGGCCGTGCGTGAGCTGCGCCGCCGCAAGAACCGCCCGCACAAACCCCTGGCGGTCATGGTGCCGGACATCGAGACGGCCCGGCAGCTGGCCCACATCGGCCCAGCCGAAGAGGCCTGGCTCACCGGGCACGTGCGGCCCATCGTGCTCTGTCCCAAGCGGCGCGGCGTGCCCCTGGCCTCGGCCGTGGCCCCGGACGCCGACCAGGTGGGCCTGATGCTGCCGTACACGCCCCTGCACCATGTGCTCTTCCGGCGCTTCGGGCGGCTCTTGCAGCAGGAGCGCCAGAACATGCCCGCCGCCCTGGTCATGACCTCGGGCAACTCAAGCGACGAGCCCATCTGCCTGGGCAACCGCGAGGCGCTCTCCCGCCTGGCCGAGATCGCGGACATCTTCCTGTTCCACAACCGCGACATCCTCATCCGCACCGACGACTCCGTGCTGCGCATCCTGCCCGGCAGCAACCAGTCCGGCAGCGACCAGCCGCTGTTCCTGCGCCGGGCCAGGGGCTTCGCGCCCCAGCCGGTGTTCCTGGCCGAGTCCGGTCCGAGCGTGCTCGGCCTGGGGCCGGAGCTCAAGTGCACGCTCACCCTGACCAAGGGCGACAAGGCCTTTGTCAGCCAGCACCTGGGCGACATGCAGAACATCGAGACCCTGGGCTTCCACCACGAGATCAGCGAACATTTCCAGGACATCCTGCAGACCGAGCCGGTGCTCGCGGTGCGCGACCAGCACCCCAACTACCTGACCACCAGCGTGGCCCAGGAGATGATGCGCAAGACCGGCATCGAGACCACCCTGCTGCAGCATCACTTCGCCCACGCCCACGCCGTACTGGCCGAGAACAGGCACAAGGGCCCGGCCATCTGCCTGGCGCTGGACGGCACGGGCTTCGGCCCCAGCCAGACCAACCTCGGCCTGACCGCCAGCTGGACCGTCTGGGGCGGCGAGTGCCTGCTGGTGGACACCCTGGACCTGCGCCACAGCCGCCTGGGGCATCTGGCCGAGTTCAGCCTGCCCGGAGGCGAGGCCGCCGTGCACGAGCCCTGGCGGCTGGCCCAGGCCCTGCTCTGGGAGCTGGACATCGAGCAGAGCGGCCAGGACAACACCCCGGACTGGCCCTGGCTGCCGGAACACGAGCAGGCCAGCCGCTTCCTGCCGCAGCTCCTGCGCAAGAACCTGAACTGCCCGCTGACCTCCAGTTGCGGGCGGCTCTTCGACGCGGTGTCGGCCATGCTCGGCCTGTGCCTGAAGACGACCTACGAGGGCCAGGCGGCCATCATGCTGGAGCAGGCCCAGGACCTGGGCATCCCCCTGGCCCAGGCCGCCGTGTACCCCTGCCCGCTCTTGAAGACCAACGGCGCCGGCCGCCTGGGCGGCTTTGACAATCCCCGCGAGCTCGACATCTACACCATGTTCCGCGCGCTCCTGGCCGACCTGAGCCAGGGCACGCCGACCGCGGTCATTGCCCGGCGCTTCCACGCCAGCCTCATCACCGGCCTGGCCGACATGGCCGCGCGCTTCGCCAAGCGCGAGGGCCTAAGCGTTGTGGCCCTGTCCGGCGGGGTCATGCAGAACCTGACCTTTGCCGTGGAGCTGCCCAGGGCCATCGCCGAGCGCGGCCTGACGCCGCTGACGCACAAGGTTCTGCCCCCGAACGACGCCTGCGTGTCCCTGGGCCAGGCCGCCTACGGCCAGCGCCTGCTGAACCTGCGCAAGGAGCGTGGAGCATGAACCCAGCCGACAGCCAGACAGACCAGACCGGCCAGACCCTCCAGACCAACCTGCCCGTGCTGACCCTGCGCAGGGGCGAAGAGCGCCGCCTCGCAGCCGGGCACCTGTGGATCTTCAGCAACGAGGTGGACGTGGCCAAAAGCCCGCTCACGTCCTTTGCGCCGGGCGACTGCGCGCGCGTGGAGTCATCCCAGGGCCGGCCGCTCGGCAGCGCCTACGTGAACCCGGGCGCGCTCATCGCCGGGCGCGTGTACTGCCAGGACGCCACCCGGAGGCTGGACGCCGAACTGCTGCGCTCGCGCCTGGCCTCGGCCCTGGCCCTGCGCCAAAGCCTTTTCAACGCGCCCTACTACCGCCTCGTGTTCGGCGAGGGCGACCTGCTGCCCGGCCTGGTGGTGGACCGCTTCGGCGACCTGCTGGCCGTGCAGATCGGCACTGCGGGCATGGAGCGCCTGCGCGCGGAAATCATCGCCGCGCTGACGGACCTCGTCCGGCCCACGGGCATCCTGTTCAAGAACGACCTGCCGGGCCGCGAACTGGAAGGCCTGCCGCGAGCCGTGGAGGTGGCCCAGGGCCAGGTCCCGGACGAGGCCAGGATCGAGGAGAACGGCTGCAGCTTCGTCTTTCCCCTGGCCGGGGGCCAGAAGACCGGCTGGTTCTTTGACATGCGCGGCACCCGCGCCCTGGCGGCGAGCCTGGCAAAAGGGCGGCGGGTGCTCGACGTGTTCTCCTACGCCGGGGGCCTGGGCCTGGCCTGCGCCCGGGCCGGGGCAACCTCGGCCCTGTGCCTGGACGCCTCGCGCACGGCGCTGGCGTTCGCGGCCAAAAGCGCGGAGCTCTCCGGCCTGGCGGACCGGGTGCAGACCCTCTGCGTCGACGCCCTGGCCGGACTGAAAGACCTGCGCGCCAAGGGCCAGAGCTTCGGCCTGGTGAGCGTGGACCCGCCCGCCTTCGTCAAGCGCCGCAAGGACATGGAAAAAGGCCTGGCCGCCTACCGCACCGTGAACCGCCTGGCCCTGGAACTGACCGAGGACAACGGGTTCTTCGTGTCCTGCTCCTGCTCCCAGCACGTGGGCGCGGGCGACCTGCGCAAGGTGCTCTCCGGGGCCGCGCGCGACGCCGGGGTGCGCCTGCAGATCCTCACCAGCTGCCACCAGGCGCCGGACCATCCCATCCACCCGGCCATGCCCGAGACGGAGTACCTGAAGGGCTTTTTGTGCCGCGTCACCAGGCCGGGCCGGGGGCTATGAATTCTTGCGCAGAGTGCGCAGGATTTTCACAGTCAGGTCTGCGCTCCGCCAGGGCCTCTAAAATAACTGTTGCTATTCAAGCATATTGGAAATGGCATGCCCCTTGCTTTACTACGTAGCATTGATGAGGGTGATGCAGCATTTCCAAAGCAACATTTCACAGAGGAGGAGACCATGAAAAAGTTCGCACTGAGCCTGGTGATTGTCCTGGCGTCCACCGCGCTTGCCTTTGCCGCCGCCAAAACCGGCGACATCACCGTCGACAGCAAGGTCGGCTCCGTGACCAACGTCGCCTCCGGGCAGAACGTGACGGCCAAGACCAACGTCCACTCCGTGGACGTCAAGGACGGCGCCAAGACCGGCGACATCACCATCAAGGGCAAGGCCGGCAACGTGACCAACGTCGGCTACGGCCAGAACGTGAAGTCCGAGACCAACGTCGGCAGCGTGAAGGTCGGCGGCCAGTAGGCTTCCCTCAAAACGCCAAGGTTCGGTGGGGCGGAGTTTTCCGTCCCACTTTTTTTGCCCAAAGCCCCTTTCATATCCCGCCGAACAAATATTTTCTTGCAACGAATGCCCTCCTCCCCTTGCCTCCTGCCCAGCGCCTGTAGTACAGGAAAATCGAAAATATCTATGAGCCCATAGGCGTCAGCATGGGCTTTGGGCACGCCTCGTGTGCTTCGGACAATGGCGGCTGAACAAGAGAGAAGGGGGGGACCATGAAGAAGACACAGTTTCTTTTCATTCTCCTGGCATCCGTTCTGGCTGTGGGCTGCAATGCGCTCATGAAAGGCAACTCGGCCCTGCGCAACGAGAACTACCAGGAGGCCATCGCCGCGTTCAAGGAGCAGCTGGCGGCCAGCCCCGATGACTGGCAGTCCAGGGAAAAGCTGGGCTACGCCTGCCTGAAGGCCGGGGACGCCCAGAGCGCCATTGTGGAACTGGAAAAGGCCGTCGCCCAGGAGCCCAAGCAGGGCTCCATGTCCTACCTGTACCTCGGCCTGGCGCAGCTCAAGCTGGACAACCAGGCCGCCGCGCTCCGGGCCTGGCGCTCCTTTGACGACAGCAAGAAGCCCCTGGTCAAGGCCGAGGTCGACCGCCTGATCACCCTGGTGGAGATCGAGGAGAGCAGGAAGCTGGCCAAGCAGGCCCTGGCCCAGGAGTCCACCCTCGCCGCCAGCGCCACCAAGCCGAACAGCTTTGCCGTGTTCAACTTCGGCGTGCAGGGAGGCGACCAGACCCTGCGCTCCATCCAGAAGGCGCTGACAGCCATGACCATCTCCGACCTGTCCCAGATCCCGGGCATCACGGTCATCGAGCGCGTCCGCCTGCAGGCCCTCATCGACGAGATGAAGCTCGGCCAGAGCGGCGCCGTTGACCAGTCCACCGCGCCCAAGGCCGGCCGCCTGCTGGGGGCCGAGAACCTGGTGGTGGGCAGCTTGAGCGACCCGGCGGGCAAGATCGGCGTGGCCAGCACCACCGCCTCCGCCACCCGTGGCGGCGTGGTCGGCTCCTTCAGCGTGGCCGACGTCAAGGACAAGTTCTACGAGCTGCAGAAGCAGGTCGTGGCCAACATCATCAAGGTCAACAACATCAAGCTGGACA